>NZ_JAOUSE010000033.1:0-36468 GCF_025660415.1 Pallidibacillus thermolactis | reverse complement strand
CTGACAGTCTTTTAATCCTGGGATATTCATGATAGAATTCATAGTACACGCAACTCCATTCTTTTTGCTTGTTTCTGGACAATTCAAGTATAAAAGAATGACGGGGTTGCGTGTCTTTTTTTTTTGACCAAAATTGTATGAAAACCCCAACATTTATTATAGAGCCAAAATAAAAAGATAAGTCCATGAAGACTTACCCTTTTGGCAGAACGACAGTATTGAGAATTAAAATCTTTAACAGATTCAATACGAGGTTGTAGAACGAAAAAACATTGCCCACTAAGTACTTGATGCTTTACTACAAAAAATCAGAGTGGGTACTACCTTTTATGCAATGCAAATCTTGGACCTTCCCCAAATTAAGACGTAAAGTTGTGTACAAAAAAACGCTCTTATTCTTGAAGAGCGTTGCATTGCTGTATAATCTAAAATTCGATTAATCCTAAACTGATTTGTAATGCTTCATCAACTTTTTCCATCATTCCGTCATCTAGATGTGTTATTTTATCTGTTAATCTTTGTTTATCAATTGTTCGAATTTGTTCGAGTAATATAACTGAATCACGCTCAAATCCGTACTTCTTCGCATCAATTTCAACGTGTGTAGGCAATTTTGCTTTTTGGATTTGTGCAGTTATTGCCGCAATAATTACAGTAGGACTAAACCGATTCCCTATGTCATTTTGCAGAATGAGAACAGGACGGACGCCTCCTTGTTCTGAACCAACGACAGGGGAAAGGTCGGCAAAGAAAACGTCGCCTCTTTTAACGATCAAAGGGCTTATCCTCCACTTACTAATCTCTCTACTGTATGTTCTGCCTCATATTCTGCATGGAACGCTTCAGACGCAATGGACAAATTAATTTTGGCCATTTCCATATATCCCCGTCTCATTGATTCGCGAATGTGTCTTTTTTTCCTTTCGCGTAAAAACTCTTTTGTCGCCTGATAGATTAGTTCGTCACGATTTACTTTCTCTGTTTTAATAAAACCATCAATTTCTAATAAAAGACTTTGAGGTAAATTCACTAAAATTTCTTGTGTTGCGCCGGATTCAGACACAAAAGACACCTCCAACAACTCAACTGGTACTCCTTAGTAAATAGTAACATTTTATCACAAGAAAGAAAAGTTTTTTTCTACTTCATCACCTTCAATATTATCGGCAAAAAAATTAGATTTAATGCAAGTTGTCTCAATATTATCCACTGTTCCAGCTTTCATTATTATGTTGGATTAGAAATCTTTACCATATTCTCTCCATTTTTATAGATTCGTGGGACTCGATTTGAAATCATGCACACTACTTCATAATTGATGGTATTTAGTTTTTGAGCAATTTCATCTACTGATATCTCTTCATTACCTTGTTTACCAATTAGCGTTACTTGTGTTCCAATCGGGTAAGGTTTCGGTAATTTTATCATACATTGATCCATACATATTCTTCCAACAATTGGCACCCTTATTCCATCAATCAAAACTTCTTGACCTTGTAATGCTCGCAGCCATCCGTCAGCATATCCGATTGAAATCGTACCAATCCATTCGTCTGTTTTTGCTACATACGTACAGCCATAGCTAATACACGAACCGGCTTTAACCTGTTTGACGTGAGTTAACCTAGAATGTAGTGACATTGCCGGTTGCAATGAAATTGGAAGATCTTCTGCTATTTCGAGCGCAGGTGTTAATCCATAAATAACGATACCACATCTTACTAAATTATAATAACTTTTATTATGAATTAATGTCGCCGCACTATTTGACGCATGGATCCATTTTGGTTTATCAATTAAAGTTTGTAAAAAATTATGAAATTTTTTTAATTGCTCTTCATAGTAAGAAGAATCTTTTGAATCTGACATAGCAAAATGAGTGAATACACCTTCAAATTCAACACATTTTTTATTTGTAATCACATTTACAAGATCCATTAATTCTTTCTCATCAAGAACCCCGATACGCCCCATCCCTGTATCAATTTTTACATGTACTTTTAAAGGCGTATCATTCAAATACGATGCAGCTTGTTCAATCCATGCCTTTTGATAAACAGTCAAAGCAATATTATTTTTCGCGGCTATTTGAGCATATTCAGGAGGACAATAACCTAGAACTAAAATTGGTGCATTTATTCCTTTTTTTCTTAAAAAAATGGCCTCTTCTAGAAGCGCAACGGCCAAAGAGTGTGCACCTGCTTGAAGGGCTACTTCTGCAACTTCAAAGGCACCATGTCCATAACCATTTGCTTTAACAACTGCCATCATTTTCGTTTCATTGGGCAAGATACGAATAATAGATTGAATATTATTTCTTATTGCATCAAGATGAACTTCTGCCCATGTTTGACGATAAAATGTACTGTTCAAAAGGATACACTTCCTTTTTATGCTAGATCAATCATTTGAGGATATACACATTAATTTATATATTATTTATCAAAATGTTTTCCATGTCAATGTTACTAAAAGATGGTAATTGAAAATAACAAGTTTTATCTACAGAAATTTTTTCAAAAAAAAAAGCCGCCGTTTAGCAGCTCAAAACTTTCGTTTGTTTATTTTTCAATTGCTACACTTTGTACAGACTTTGCTAACATGACCATTTCTTCTCTTGTTAAGTCGTTAGATGCAATCATAAATTCTACATTACCGTCTGTCCATGTTAACGAATGATCCGTTAATACCCCAATAGTAAATCCTAAATCTACAGGATCGCCATTAACCGGTGTTGGGGCCATTGAAGCTGTTTCTGCAACAGCAACATATTCTTGCATTAAAGTAAATGACTTTTCACCATCATATGTTAATACAACCCGTTTACCATTTTTGGTCACAACTTCTTCTTCATCTACTAAATTTGTTCCTGGGATTTCTTCGGTTGGTACTTTCACAGTAAAATCAACATCAGTAGCTTCTTCTTCCTTGTTTGATGCAACCGGTACTTCCATTTGTGCACTTGTCATGTTACGATTTAAGTCAAAGGAACCTTCATCAAATTTTGCATCAAATTCCACTTTTGAAAACTCCACTGTAAGTTTTACGTTCCGATCTTGGTCCATGACTTCTAAACGAACAGGTGATAGATCTTTTTTATTAAATGTAATTTCTTGGATTGGCAACATTTTATTGTATTGATAGCGCGTTTTTGTTTCAAATACATAATGATCATCCGTTTCCTTAAACTTCACTTCATCATCTTCAAGTATATCTTGTACTAATGATTCAAATAGATAGGGTTGGCTCGAATTTTTTGGCCAATCACTTTGAAATTTAAAACTTTTGTTTAATGCAGGTGTTAAAACGTAAACTCCATCTTTATTTCGTAGAATCATTTGACTTTGTTCCCGTTCGGCATTTTTCATATGCACACGGTAATTTTCCGGCTTATTATGCCAAACTTCAATTTTATACTCTTGAGCCTCCGTTCCCATCGTTAAGGTCATTGTCGCGTCTAACTTATACCCATTCATCGATTCGACCTTCGAATTTAAATCTTTTAGGACATCTTCCTGGGATTTTGCACCACAACCTACTAAAATAAACATTAAAATCAAACCGGCAAAAAGTATGACCCTTTTCCTCTTCATCGTTTCATCCCCTTTTGTTTCATTTCCTCGAGGAGAAGTCTTGTCTCCCTATATTTCATTTTGAATATATGAGACAAACCTTTGAATTATGATAATTTGTTTGGACATACTTTTTGCCTTTATATAATTTTGGAGGAACACGAACATTGAGTCATCGATCTTCAATAATAACTTGAGCTAATGCATGTTGACTAGAATGTGTAATCGTTAAGTGAACACCTTTTTCAATCGGTTTTACTATATAAGGTTTGCCGCGGTCATCCGTCACAATTTCAATATCCTGAAATGATAGGTCTTTACCAATTCCAGTACCATAAGCTTTTGCAAAAGCTTCTTTAGCAGCAAAACGCCCTGCTAAGTATTCAATTTTTCGCATTTCCGATAAACTTTCTAACCTCTCTCTTTCAGACGGCGTTAAGATACGGTTTTTAAATTTTGGATTTCGATCATACGTTTGTTTAATGCGTTCTAATTCAACAATATCCATACCAATTCCTTTAATCATTGAAAACTCCTTCTATTCTTAACTGTATTTCATATATATTTATTGTACAGGCATTTTTATCGACTGCAAAATATACAGGTGAGGTTACTGTATGAAAGTGATCAATGAAGTCATTTATCTCATGAAAAGATTCCCCGTTGTATCAACGATTTTAATCATTAATTTAGTGGTTTACTTAATAACAACAATCTCAATATTTCCAAACCGGACTCTTTTTCAACTACTTGCAGGAGTAAATATATTAATATCTCAAGGGGAGTGGTGGCGTTTATTTACACCAATATTCGTTCATGGTGATTTTTATCATTTATTTTACAACGCATTAATTTTTATTTTTGCCGGTTATCAACTAGAGCAATTGATTAAAAAAATTTCGTTTCTCTTCATTTATTTTAGCTCAGGAATTTTTGCAAATATCGTTACCTTCATTTTAGCACCTCCAATCTATGTCCATGTTGGTGCCAGTGGGGCAATCTTTGGTTTATTAGGAACATTTGCCGGCCTTATATATTTAAAAAAACTACCAAGATACCAGACTCATTTAGTGAGTATTATTCTTATTTTTTCAATTGTTTTTACATTTTTTACTCCAAACGTAAATATATATGCCCATATTGGAGGATTAATTTGGGGAATATTATGTGGTTATCTAGTAGCTGAAAGAAAACTAAGATAATATCTTTATTATTATAAATCAAAATGCAGGGGGCTAATTTGGCCCCTGAAACCACCATCACTTGATAATAAATGTAGATCCATCTACCCATTCATATTGATTTGCTTCTTTTATATCTGTTACTAACTTGAACAAAGCTTCATCTTTTTTCTTCGCTTCAATCATTATATCAATTTGTTTGACGGTCCCCTTTATTTTTTCTAAAAATCTCTGTAATCCCATCGGATCAATATAATCAGCATGTGCACGGAAGTCTTTTTCTGAGCGTGGACTTGAAATATGTATTTTTATTGGAAGTGGCGAGTTTTTCCATGTTGCCAAGATGCGCTCCCAATTTTTCTCCCAATGAATATCTTCGTTGTTCGCTTCATGATGATGTAAATCAAATACAAGAGGGATACCAAGTTTTTCACATAAATATAATGTATCTTGGACTGTAAATACCTTGTCATCGTTTTCTAACATAATCATCGATTGGATATAACTAGGAGTGAGTCCCCAATTATGGATAAATTGTTCTAATGCCTTTTCTTTATTTTGATACCCACCGCCAACATGTAAAACACAGCGATGTGTCGGATCAAGACCAAATCCTTCTAACAGTCGCCTATGTATATTTAACATATGGAGAGTTTGTATTAAAATCTCTGCTTTTGGAGAGTTCAATAAAACGAAATGATCGGGATGAAAATCCACACGCATCTGCGGATGTTTAACTAAAAATTGTTTGATTTTTTCCAGCTCTGCTGTGATCGGCTCAAAAAAATCCCAATCCTTTAATTCTGGATGATTAGCCAGAGGAATAAGTTTTGAACTCAAACGAAAAAAAGAAATATCATTTTCAACATTATAGCGGAGTAAACGTAAACAATTCGCTAAGTTCGAACGACTTATTCTTTCCAATTTACGAATTGCCGCTTCACGATTGGATAGTTTTGAAAACTGTGCAAAAGTCATTGTTTGTGATGGGGATGCATTTTTTAAATGAACACTCATAGCTACATAACCTAGACGGACAAGTGTCATTTGTAATCCTCTTTTCTTCTCACTGTTGTTTTTCATAGCTTAACCTATTCATGCATGAAGTATAATTTCTTATATAATTTATAATTCCAGTGAGTAAAGAAAACATTTTCGCACAATTTTGTCAAGATCGCACAAAAAAATAGTTTTTCGCACATTTTCAAATGTATTTCGCACCAAAATTAGAAGTTTCGCACACTACACACATATATTCGAACAAATAGGCCTATAATTCGCACAAACTATTAACTATCTAACTTATTTTATTTAAAAAAATAGACTAAATCACGTATTTCATTGAATTTTTCCTCCATTCACAGAGCTTTTTTGATTATTTTTCCAAAATTTTGAGCAGTTTAAAAAATTTTCAATAAAAAATAGCGCCGATTTACAATCAACGCTATTTATATAAATTTATCTCTTTTTATAACTACGACTTTGTTGCTTTCCTGATCTTTGATTATTTCTACGTTTAATATCGCGATGTCCACCACTTCGGTTTCCTTTTTTTGAAATGAACTTTTTCTTTTCTTTCCTTGCTGGTAGCGGAGCTTCATAGGAAATTTTAACCGGCGTTGTATCAGGTTCTTTTACTAACATTTTCATCATTGCAGAGATAACAGAAGTTGCATCATGTTCATCCAATAATTGTTCTGAAGCTTTTCGATATAAAGATAAATCATTCTCATCGATTGTCGACTCTACTTTATCAATGACAAGTTTTTGTTGACCTTCAATTGCTTCAGCTAATGTTGGGACTTGCATCCGTTTCATTCGTTTCTTAGTGGTTTCTTCAACGGTTCGCAAATAACCCATTTCACGCGGAACAACAAAAGTAATTGCAATCCCTTGTTTTCCAGCACGTCCAGTTCTTCCTATACGATGGACATAACTTTCAGGATCTTGTGGAATATCGAAATTATATACATGTGTAACACCGGATATATCTAAACCTCTAGCAGCAACATCTGTCGCAACTAAAACATCAATGGAACCTTCTTTAAATTTACGAAGAACGCTCATTCGCTTTCCTTGTGATAAATCACCATGGATACCTTCTGCTGTATAACCGCGAATTGAAAGTGCCTCAGCAACTTCATCTACTCTTCTTTTCGTCCGACCAAATACAATAGCTAATTCTGGTGACTGGTAATCTAGTAAACGGGTTAAAGCATCAAACTTTTCACGTTCATCTACTTTTATAAAGTATTGCTCAATTTGTGGAACCGTCATTTCTTTCGCTTTAACTTTTACATGTTGTGGATCTTTCATGAATCGTTCGCCGATACTTTTAATTCGATTCGGCATCGTTGCCGAGAATAACAAAGTTTGTCTTTCATCAGGTACACTGCTTAATATTTCTTCAATATCATCAATGAAACCCATATTTAGCATCTCATCTGCTTCATCTAGAACAACTGTGTGAATATCATTTAACTTAATTGTTCTTCGTTTAATATGATCTAGTAAACGTCCGGGTGTACCTACAATAATCGCTGGATTTTTTTTCAAAGCACGGATCTGTCTAGAAATATCTTGACCACCAAAAACAGCCAGAACACGAGCATGTTTTTCATAACCAATTTTATACAATTCTTCTGATACTTGGATCGCCAATTCCCTTGTTGGAGCGATCACTAACGCTTGAATATTTTTGTTTTTAGGATTTATCCTTTCAACCAAAGGAATCCCGAATGCTGCCGTTTTTCCTGTACCGGTTTGTGCTTGTCCTATTATATCAAATCCTTGCAAGCTAAATGGAATCGTCATTTCTTGTATTGGTGTCGTTTCTTCAAAACCAATACGTTTCAACGACTTTAAAGTTGCAGAACTTATTTGTAAATCTTCAAATTTTCCCAATGCTTTCAAACTCCTTCTTTTAACAAAAAAAACTCTCATACCTTTTTGAGAGTAATCATTCATTACAATATAGTCATTTCCAATAAGATTAATTTATATTACCACTAATTCATAGTCATTGCAATTTTTTTCTTAACTCTATTTTCATTCAAAAAGGTATAAATCTCCTCAAACAATTTACTGTTGTTACGGTCAAAGCAAATTTGATGTTTTGCATTTTCAATTAATAATAGTCGCTTTTCATCCGTTGCGATCTTTGAGAAAAGGTAATATGCACTTTTCTCCGGAACAATCGGATCACGTTTTCCTTGAATAATTAAAGTTGGAGTACTTACCTGATCAAGTACCGGTCTGACGGCTCTTACTAACTTACGAAATTCCATATAGGCAAGAATCGGAGTACCTAAAAATTTCCTTTTAAAGTTTTGAAATAACTCACTATTATAGAAGCGTTTTTTACAGACATCGATAAAGATTTCAAATGCTTCAAGGCAGAAATTTTTAGGATTTGAGTAAAATACTGCTGGACTTAAAAGAATAAGCTTATCAATTGGATAATGGGCGGTGAGCCAACCAGCAATCAAACCTCCCATTGAAAAGCCACATACATAGACTTTATCGCATTTTTCCAATAACATGAAAAGCTCTTCTTCAGCATGACGAATCCAATCAGTGTACGTAACATTTTTTAAATTACATAACTTGTCATGACCTGGTAAAGTCGGTACTCGTACTAACCAATCCGTTTCTTGTTGTAAATATTTAGTTAATGGAGTAAATTCGTAAGGAGAGCCTGTAAAACCATGGATACAAAGCATACCAATCATTGTTATCCACCCTTTCGACCATTTTTTATTAAAATTCCCAAAAAGGCGGATAACATGATTTAATTATGGTTAAATCTCTTCTTTAATGGCTTCAACTACTTCTTCTAATTTCATTCCTCTTGATGCCTTTACAAGTACAAAAGTATCTTTATTAAGATAAGGTTTCAATTGTTCAATTAGTTCCTTTTTATCATGAAAATTAAATACATGGTCTTGACCAAAATTTGTTCGAGCACCTTTTGCAATAAAGGTACCTAACTTTCCATATGTGAAAACATATTGGATGTTCTCAGGATCTAAGTATTCACCAATTTCGAAATGAAACTCTTTCTCTTTTGGTCCAAGTTCTAACATATCACCTAAAACTACTATTTTTGTTAAAAAGCCTGATAAATTTGTTACTAGATCAATTACCGCCTTCACAGACGTTGGACTAGCATTATATGCATCATTTAAAATTTGCGAACCATTTATTCCCCGTAAAATCTCCATCCGCATTTCAGTTAGTTTAATCTGGGCAAAAGCATTGTTCATTGCTTCAAATGGGATTCCAAAGTTATTCGCAACAATCATGGCAGCTAATGCATTCATGACATTATATTCTCCTAAAATCGGCATGTGGAAAGTTAAATCGGTAACATTCGTTTTAAAAGCAGTTCCTGTACCATTAAAATCAATTTGTTTTGAATAAAAATCATTAGACGCACTTTTGCCAAAAGTCTTAATTTTAATTGGTTTTGTAATCGATATTAATTGTTCCCGTATTAACTGTTCATCTCCTGGATAAACAAATAGGCCGTTCTCTTTCAAACCACTAATAATTTCCAACTTTGCTTTTGCGATTCCTTCCCTAGAACCTAAATCTTGTAAGTGAGCATCACCTATATTCGTAATTATTGCAGCATCTGGTTTAGCTAAATTTGTTAATAATTCGATTTCGCCATAATTACTCATGCCCATCTCTAATACAGCTACTTCTGTATCTTCTTTTAAGCTGAGAATAGTTAAAGGCAAACCGATGTGATTATTAAAATTACCTTGGGTTTTTTGAACTTTGTAGTTGACTGAAAGAAGCCCAGCTAAAATATCCTTCGTAGTTGTTTTTCCATTACTTCCTGTTACCGCAACTACTTTTGTCCGTAATTGATCACGATAGCCACCAGCCAGTTGTTGTAACGCTTTAAGGGTATCTTCAACAAAAATAATTGGTAAATTCTGCGGAGGGTTTGGAACATCTTTTTGCCAAAAAGATGCACTTGCTCCTTGCTTAAACGCTTCAAGGACAAATTCATGTCCATCCCTTTTTTCTCCTTTTAAAGGTATAAATAAATTCCCCGGCTCAACCTCTTTTGTATTAATAGAAACACCTTCTATAACTTGATTTGCATATGTATGATCAAAACTTGCATTGGAAATCATCTCACAAATTTGTTTAACTGATTTTTTAATCACAAAGATCCCTCCTTAAGTAAAAGCCTGTTTCAAAAGTAACAAGGGTTGGTAAAGATATCCAACCCCAGGTGTTTGAAAATGATTCTAATCAATTGTATAACGTAGTTTTTGCTTTTCATTATAACGCTCAATACCTAATTCAATTAAACGATCGATTAATTGCGGATAATCTACACCAGAATGTTTCCATAATAATGGGAACATACTTACAGGAGTAAAGCCTGGCATCGTGTTCACTTCATTTATATAAACTTCACCATCTTTTGTTACAAAAAAGTCAGCACGTATTAGCCCAGAGCAGTCTAACACTTTGAATGCAGTGATCGCCATTTGTTTAATTGTCTCATACGTATCCTCAGGAATATCAGCAGGAATTATTAAAGCTGTATCACGATCTTCGTATTTTGCCTTGTAATCATAAAACTCGGCTTTCGGAACAATTTCTCCAACAACTGAACATTTTGGTTCCTCATTGCCAATGACACCAATTTCAATCTCTCTTGCCTCAATGCCTTGTTCGACAATAATTTTCCGATCATATTGGAACGCCTCAACAAATGCTTTTTCCAATTCATTACGATCTCTACACTTATTAATGCCGACGCTGGATCCTAGGTTTGCTGGTTTAACAAAGTAAGGATATGTTAATTTTTCTTCTACAAGCTGGTAAACCTTTTCTTTATCTTGTTCCCACTCATAACGAAGGACACTTACAAAATCAACTTGTTTTAAGCCAGCCTGAGCAAATATGTTTTTCATAATTACTTTATCCATTCCTGCCGCAGAAGCTAAAACACCATTTCCGACATAAGGAAGATTCAACACCTCTAAGAGACCTTGAACGGTTCCATCCTCACCATTCGTTCCGTGTAATAGTGGAAAA
The DNA here is from genome assembly GCF_025660415.1 of Pallidibacillus thermolactis. NCBI lineage: Bacteria > Bacillati > Bacillota > Bacilli > Caryophanales > Bacillaceae > Pallidibacillus > Pallidibacillus thermolactis. The sequence continues at coordinate 25,649 of NZ_JAOUSE010000033.1, read as the reverse complement.
ATAACCGGCGGCTCTTCATTATCATTTGTCTTACTATTATTAAATAGAGTGATGCTGTTTTCTTCTTTTTTAGTTGGTTGCACTATTAGATCATTTAATTGTTTAACAGGACTCTCTAACGCTTCTCTTTTCACCCATTGGCCATTTTCGGTTATATAAATAGGCGTTACTTCATATTTATTAAAGTCTAATGCTTGCACTACCGCTAACGCCGTCCGCATTGAAACTTGGTGTTCTGCTGATTTCCCACCATAAAGTAAAAAGATCTTTCTTTTCATAAATTAATCCCCCAAACTGGATAATTAATGTCCATTGTCTATATTGTCCACTTCATTTTACCACTATCTCATAGATAGTGACATCAAATTTTCTAAATGTATTTCAATAAATTTAGTATATGCTAACCAGCTTTTTCATTTAACTAAATGACAACATGAATTACTAAGCAAGTAAAAAAATTAGCTGATTTTCCTTCCTAAGAAAGCGAAAATCAGCAATCATCGAATTAAGAATGAATGGTAATCGCCCACTCTTTTTGTTTCTTATCAAAAATAATATGTCCATCTGCATTTTCTTTTGAGACTTCTAGGAACTGTTCATTCATTTCATCCATATCATAATAATCACCAACTACCCAAAATGGTAAAATCGTTTGTGTGCGATTTTGCGTGATATGATGAAACGAGAATACAATTCCCTCCGTAAATAATGTATTTAGTTGATAGAGTACCTTTTGATCAACCGGTGGATAATCTTTTCGCTTCCTAAAATTGATTAAAGATTTCTCAAGTTTAATACTATTAAATTTATTTCCTAACACGCCGCCTAAAGTCGAATAAAAATCGGACCAGTAACGAAAGTAAATTTTGTTTAACCACCCATCAACATCCGTTAAATAGGCAAATCGGTTGTTTAATTTTTGAAAAAAAGGCAGAGATAAATGTTTCTTCATATGCCCTAAATATAGCAGTTCAGCCAACTCTTGGCCTTCTATTGTATCTAAACTAAATACATCCTCAAAATCGACCCAACAAAATTCACTTGATTTATATGAACCATTTTTAATTAAGTCTTCAAGCTGTTCATTTAAAACAAAACTTAATTTTGTATGAAAATGATATTCACCATTATACCGTTGTTGTTTCAATAACAGTAAATTTGTAAGGGGGGTCGGCAAAGACTGAATAAACTGATCAAATGTAATCCCATGGGCAATTACATTTTGTTCCCGAGTATTAACTAATATGTATATCACATTGTCCATCATATCGATTTTTGCCACAATCTTGCCCCCCTTATTTTTACACAACCGTTTCATTACATTTTCTATATATAATTGCTAATAACTAATTATAAAATTTTATAGTCACAAAAATGTTGCAAAACGTTTACATATTAATTGCAAAATTACTAATCCAAATTTACTGTATATCGTAACAAAGTTTCCGTCTTTTTCCAATTATTAGTAATAATTAACTAATAAAAGTATATAAATCACAACTTGTATTCATAAAAGTATTGTGCAAAAATGTCTGTAGATAACATTTGTCTGTTAATTAAATTAGATAAAAACCTCAAAATTGAAAGAGGGATGTACCATGAAACACCTTTTAACTGAAGAACAATTATTATTCAATATTGTTAAATGTTTTAGAGAAAATCGTAAAAAAGAATTATTTACTATTATTGAAGAATTACAACCATATGACATCGCCAATGTATACGAGGATATACCACAAAAATTCAAATCGAGGTTCCTCTTATATTTAAATAATCACTTATTAGCAGATGTGATACAAGAAGTTGAAGATACTAACTTACAATATGACATATTAAACAAATTACCTCCAGAGAAAAAAGCGGATATTCTAGACTTGATGGATAATGATGACCTCGCTCATTTATTACACGAATTGCCAGAAGAAAAGGCAGAAGCACTACTTTCGGTGATGAAGCACGAAGAATCAACCATTGTGCAAAACATCATGACTTTCCCAGCAGAGACAGCTGGACGTTTAATGACCAACCGATTTGTATGGATCAAAGATTACTACACAGTGCGCGAAGCCATTGATAAATTGAAGAATTTCGCTTCTTATGCAGAAACAATATCCTATTTATACGTCATCGACGAAAACCGTAAACTTGTGGGAGTTGTTTCTTACCGTGATTTGCTACTTGCCGAGTTAGATCAAAAAATAAAAGATATTATGTTTACACGGGTTATTTATGTATCGGCTTATACTGACCAGGAAGAGGCAGCAGCCATATTAGAACGATATGATTTCCTCGCTTTACCTGTTGTTGACGATAATCATATCTTACTCGGAATTATCACTTTTGATGATATGCTCGATGTTATTATTGAAGAAGCTAACGAAGATATTGAAAAATTATCCGCATCAGGTAAGGCCATTGACTTTGATACAAAGGCTTCGGTTGCTGCTTGGAGGAGACTTCCTTGGCTCGTTTTATTACTTGTTATCGGCGTTTTATCAGGCAGTATCATTAGTTATTTTGAAGATACTTTAAGTCTAGTAGTCGCATTAACCTTCTTCATGCCAATGATCTCAGGGATGACTGGAAATACCGGTACCCAATCCCTTGCCGTTGTTGTGCGTGGGCTTGCAGGGCAAAAGGTAAATAAAAAAGAAATTTTCCAGCTCATTTACCGCGAGTTTCTTGTAGGCTTGTTAATCGGGATTGTTTGCGGATTATTAATATCAGCTATTGCCTACTTATGGCAAGGGAATATTTATTTAGGTCTTGTTGTCGGATTGTCACTACTCTTAACATTAATTATCGGAACGTTATCAGGTACGATTATCCCTTTAATTCTATATAAAATAAATATCGATCCTGCCATCGCTTCAGGTCCGCTAATTACAACTTTAAACGACATATTTTCTTTAATCACATACTTTACGATCGCTACACTATTTTTAGATTATTTACTGTAAACAATAAGGTCTATTGGATCTTCATTCATATAAAAAAAGAGGCTCTTTAGCCTCTTTTTTTACCGTCATTATAAAATAGTGATCCTTTTTCCTTCTTTTACATATATATTGTAATAAATATTACTCGCTTACATTGACTGTCTTTCGCATAAAATTTATAATAAAATTAATTAAAAATTCTGTCTTTTGTTTTCAGAATTATATGAATCTTCCGTTGTTTTTGGACAGCATTCCATTTATAGGATTAATTTCTAACTTTTTTCGTTAACAAAAATTTTTATCTATTGTAAAATGTAATATAAAGGAGGAATTTATCTTCGCAATTTAATATATTAATCATTAAAAAAATTAATTTTTAACTTTTTAGGAGGTGAACTCCCTACCCGGTTGATACGGGGAAGGGAATTTTGTTGGACGACATAGTTGGCCTGATTTATATTGCCATATTAATTGGCTTAACTGCTTTTTTTGTAATTTCTGAGTTTGCTATTGTTAAGGTACGTGTATCCAGGATCGATCAACTCGTTGAGGAAGGTAATAAGAAAGCAATCGCTGCGAAAAAGGTCATTGAGAATCTAGATGAATACTTATCTGCATGTCAATTAGGAATTACTGTAACAGCTTTAGGGATCGGATGGTTAGGCGAATCCACTTTTAGATCCATATTATCAGCATTGTTTAATAACATTCACATACCTGCTTCGCTTTCTTATGCTCTATCTATAACTTTAGCATTCCTAATCATGACTTTTTTACATGTTGTTATTGGGGAGCTTGCACCAAAAACAATTGCAATTCAAAAAGCAGAACAAGTTTCCTTACTATTTGCAAGGCCGTTAATATGGTTCTATCGGATTATGTATCCTTTTATCTGGCTTTTAAATGGTTCAGCTCGATTAGTTGTAAAAGCTTTCGGGTTCAAGCCTGCATCAGAGGGAGAAAATGTCCATACTGAAGAAGAGTTACGTATGATCTTATCCGAAAGCTATAAAAACGGTGAAATTAATCAGTCTGAATTTAAATATGTCAATAATATTTTTGAATTCGATAATCGCATTGCAAAAGAAATTATGGTACCTCGTACAGAAATTGAAAGTATTGATGTTAATGAATCAATAGAAACTTTATTACAAATAGCTGAAGTTGAAAAATTCACTCGTTATCCTGTAACAGATGGTGATAAAGACCATATTGTCGGTTTAATTAATTTAAAAGAAGTTTTAACTTCAGTTATATCAGGAAAAGATATTTCAAAAACATCGATTCGAACATATATAAGACCTATAATTCGGGTAATTGATACAATCCCTATTCATAATCTTCTTTTGAAAATGCAAAAAGAACAAATCCATATGGCCATTTTATATGATGAATATGGCGGAACGAGTGGATTAGTCACTGTTGAGGATATAATAGAAGAAATCGTCGGTGAAATACGTGACGAATTTGACTTAGATGAAATTCCATTAATTCGACATATTGGTGAAAATCATTACATTTTTGATGGTAAAGTTTTAGTATCTGAAATTAATGATCTTTTAAATATAGAAATCAATGATGAAGATGTAGATACGATTGGTGGTTGGTTCTTAACAGAAAACTTTGAGGCAAAACAAGGTGACACAATTCATTTTGAAGGATACGAATTTAAAGTTCTCGAAATGGAAGATCATCACATTGACTATATTGAAGTAAAAAAGATTGTGGAGAAGGCTATTCCAGATCAATCACCACTTAATATAACAACAGCAAATACAGAAGCAATTTAAATTATTTCTTACCGAACGGTAAGGGTAAATTTTTAAAATCTCTCAGCCTATTTCTGAGGGATTTTTTATGTGCTACAATCAAATGATCAAAGACATACAATCAAATTTCTCCCTATTTAGAAACGATCCTAACTTTTGTTTACTACATAAACACTTAAATCAATTATCCATTGTAAGTTATGATTAATTTTGTTACGATAAGCAATGTTAATAGCTTTTTTAAACAATGGATCCACTATAAAAAATATATTTTGTGGTATTTTTTATGGTATAATATGCTATCAAAACTTATCGATCCTTCGACTAATGAAAAGGTGAATTTTATGGAAGATGAAAAAAAAGGTGTAGACCGTTTTGATTGGACATTAGCATTTATATTATTTCTTTTTTTAGTTGTTAGTCTTATTGCAATCTCAAGTGCTCAAACCCATGGTCAGTATGCTGGAAACTTTGTTATTCAACAAGTAGTCTGGTATGGTGTAGGTGCCTTTATTATTGCCTTTGCTATGTTGTTTGAACCTGATCAATATAAAAAGCTTTCCTGGATATTATATGGTTTCGGTATATTTATACTCGTATTTTTACATTTTGCACCAGAATCCATTGCTGAACCAAGAAACGGTGCAAAGAGTTGGTTTACGATACCAAAAGTTGGGACGATTCAACCATCGGAATTTATGAAAATTTTTCTAATATTGGCCTTAAGTCGAGTAATTTCCGATCACCATCAAAATTATAAATTAAAAACCTTGAAAACGGAGTTTTGGTTATTAGGAAAATTAATTCTAACAACATTACTTCCATTAGGAATGATTATGTTGCAACCGGACCTAGGAACAGGTTTGGTTATTATTGCTATTGCTGCTGGGATGATGCTTGTCTCAGGAATTACATGGAAAATTATCGTTCCTGTTTTTTCGGTTATTATGTCCGTCGGTGCAGCTATAATTTTAATCATGATCTACTTTCCAGAGTGGGTAGAGTCTTACATTCCGCAATATCAATTGGCTCGTATTTATTCATGGTTAGATCCATATAGTTATTCATCTCATGAAGGTTATCAACTTGTAACTTCTCTACAAGCCATTGGTTCAGGGGAAATCTTTGGTAAAGGTTATATGGGGAAAGAAGTTTATGTGTCGGACAGGCATACAGACTTTGTTTTTAGTACAATTGGCGAAGAGTTTGGTTTTATCGGAGCCAGTGTCGTAATATGCCTATTTTTCCTGCTTATTTATCACTTAATTAAAGTTGCTCTTGAAGCCAATTCACCTTTTGACTCATATGTATGTGCAGGAATTATTACCATGACGACTTTCCATGTTTTTCAAAATATTGGAATGACAATTCAACTGTTACCAATAACCGGGATTCCACTTCCGTTTGTTAGTTATGGTGGAAGTTCATTAATGGGAAATATGCTAGCTATGGGAATTATCTTTAGCATAAAGTTTTATCATAAAAAATATATGTTCTCGACAAATACGGAGGATTAAGTTGATTTTTATGACTCAACAGATATAATATTTATTAAATAAAATATCAGATTCCATGATGAAGAGAGTAAAAAGAGTAGTGGAACTAAGCGAGCTAGGGACGGTGAGAGCCTAGTTGAAGCCTCTTTTGAAACGCACTTCTGAGAAAAGTCTCTGAAGTTAGTAGGAGCACTTCGTATGCCAACGTTAATGGCCACAAGGGAACAATACGGGATTTTTTCTGTATTGTTAATAAGAGTGGTACCACGGGTCAAGCTCGTCTCTTTTTTAGAGGCGGGCTTTTTTGATTATCAATTTGCGAACGGAGGGGGAAATATGGAATTAAAAAATCACTTTGTACACGAATTACATCAATATTTACAGGAATATATGACAAAAAAAGATATTGAACAATTAATTGAAATACCTAAGAAACCTGAACTAGGTGACTTAGCATTTCCCTGCTTTACATTAGCTAAGATTTTAAAAAAGTCACCTGCAAAAATAGCAGAAGAGATCACATTTCAAATTTCAAACAACTACTTTTCAAAGGTTGTTGCCGTTGGTCCTTACATTAATGTATTCGCTGAGAGAAAACCATTTACTAGCAAAGTTATTCATGAAATTTTGAACAAAAATCTAAGTTACGGAAATGACAAAATTGGGCATAACAAAACGATTATTGTTGAATTTTCATCTCCAAATATCGCCAAACCATTTTCCATGGGGCATCTTCGTTCAACCGTTATCGGAAATGCGTTAGGAAAATTAGCGCAAAAACTGGGATATAAAACTGTAAAAATTAACCATCTAGGTGACTGGGGGACTCAATTTGGAAAACTAATAACAGCCTACTTATTATGGGGAAATGAAGAAAAAGTTAAAGAAAATCCAATAGAGGAGCTCTTTAAACTATATACAAAATTTCATCATGAATCTGAAACATTTCCATCCCTTAACGAAGAAGGAAGGAAGTGGTTTAAGAAGCTTGAAGATGGTGACATAAAAGCATTGGAGCTGTGGGAATGGTTTAAAAATGAGTCCTTAAAAGAATTTAAAAAAATTTATAGTTTACTTGGTATTCAGTTTGACTCTTGGGCAGGAGAATCATTTTATACGGATAAAATGGAAGACGTTATACAAGAATTAAAAGATAAAGGATTATTACAAACTTCAGATCATGCAGAGGTCGTTTTTTTAGAGGACTACAATTTGCCACCATGCCTAGTAAAAAAATCAGACGGTGCTACCCTGTATGCAACCCGTGATTTAGCAACAGCAATTTACCGAAAAAATACGTATAATTTCACTAAGGCTTTATATATCGTCGGTCATGAACAATCGGTCCATTTTCAACAAATTAAAGCTGTTTTAAATGAAATGGGACATGAGTGGGCTCAAGAAATACATCATATTCCCTTCGGACTTTATTTACAAGAAGGGAAAAAAATGTCAACTAGAAAAGGGAGAGTGATTTTATTAGAAGATGTAATCGAAGAAGTTATCCAATTAGCTGAAGAAAATATCTCAGAAAAAAATCCTGAACTTCAAAATAAAACGGAAGTGGCAAAAATGGTTGGAGTTGGAGCAGTCATTTTTCATGATTTAAAAAATTTCCGTATGAATAATATTGAATTTTCTTTAAAAGATATGCTCACTTTTGAAGGTGATACAGGACCATACGTACAGTACACGCATGCTCGTGCTTGTTCGATCTTAAGAAAAGCACCTATCCATGATACGAACAAATTTACTTTGGAAAATCTTAATATTGATGATTATAGTTGGGAAATTGTCAAACAACTACATGTCTTCCCTGAAAAAATTAAACAAGCGTTTGATCGATTTGATCCATCAATAATTGCAAAATACTTACTTACTCTGGCCCAACATTTTAATAAGTTTTATGGTCAAGTGAAAATATTAGAAAAAAATGAAGGACTCGTTTTTCGTCTTGCTTTAGTAAAAGCCGTCACCATTATTTTGAAAGAAGGTTTAAACTTACTTGGTATTCAAGCTCCAGAAGAAATGTAACCGATATAAATAATCCAAATTAATATCCATATTACCTTATTTTATAAAAAATGGTTGTCACTAGCGTATCATTCGCACGGACAACCATTTACTTCTTAAAGATTAGACACTGGCACCCTCAACATCGGCTCCAGTACCTTTACCTTTATTAATTATAAATTGATAAGCAATCATCGCAAAGAATAAACCTAGTCCTGCAGCACTTACAAATCCACCTGGGTAAACTAACATTAAACCAATAATAAGTGAAATAATTCGTTCAACCCAGTTTAGTTTCTTATACCAATATCCAATCAGACCTCCGCCAAGGGCTACCATACCTGTTAGGGCCGTTATTCCTATCCAGATAATTTCCCATACATTTGTGTCAATCATAAGCATAGCGGGATTGAACATAAACATGTATGGAATAATAAAGGCGGCAATCGCTAATCTTGATGCATTAAATCCGGTCCGTATCGGTTCACCACCAGAAATACCTGTAGCTGCAAAGGCAGCCAAAGCAACCGGCGGAGTAATATCAGCTACAATTCCGAAGTAGAAAACAAACATATGTGCTGCAAGAACAGGGATCCCCATGTTGAATTGGGCTTCTAGTGTCATAATGACCGGTAATGCAATCGTTGAGGTAATAATGTAATTGGCTGTTGTTGGCGAACCCATACCAATGATTATCGATGTTATCATTGTAAAGAACAAGGTTAACAACAATAACAACATTGGAGTTTCTGTAATTTGGTTGGCTAAACCAACAATTTCATTACCTAGTTTTAAACCTAATCCTGTTCTGGATATAACTCCAACAATCATACCTGCACAAGCAGTTGCTGCAGCAACTCCTAATGCTGAACGAGCACCGTCGGTTAATGCTTTAAAAAGTTTAGGAAGTGTAATTCTTGTATCCTTTCTAAATAAACTCACAATCAATGTAAAAACAATACCATAAATTGCTGCTCGTGAGATACTGTAACCCATGTAAATAAAAACAACAATGGCTAAGATTGGTGTTAATAAGTATAAACCTTTTAGTACTTCTTTTTTATTAGGAATATCTTCGTTGGATACACCACTTAAACCTTGCTTTTTTGCTTCTAAATGAACCATAATCCATATACCTGAGAAATATAAAAGGGCTGGTATAATAGCAGCTAAAACAATTTGAATATACGGAACACCGGCAAATTCAACCATCAAGAAAGCCGCAGCTCCCATAACAGGTGGCATAATCTGACCTCCGGTTGAAGCAGCTGCTTCAACGGCTCCTGCAAAATTTTTATGATAACCAAGTCGTTTCATGATTGGGATTGTATATGAACCAGATTGAACGACATTAGCTACAGAACTACCAGAGATTGTTCCTTGCAATGCACTTGTAAATACAGCCACTTTTGCTGGTCCTCCAACTCTACGACCCGCAATTGATAGTGCTAAATCATTAAAATAATTCCCTATTCCTGTCTGCATCAAAAATGCACCGAATAAGATAAACAGGAATATAAATGTGGATGACACTTGTAACGGAGTTCCTAAAATTCCTTCCGTTGTAAAAAACATAGCTTCTACTAATTGATTTATATCAATACCGCGATGAGCCAAAAATCCTGGCATATACGGTCCAAAATAGGCGTAAGTTAAAAAAGCAGCTGCTACAATTACTAATGGAAGACCAACTACTCTTCTAGTCGCTTCCATAACTAAGATAATAGCAAGACCCCCAATAATCAGTTGGGTTTGATTAATTCCACCAATTTTCTGAACTAGTGTTTCATAGAAGACAGGCCAATAACCACATACGATGACTGATAATAATGCAAGTATATAATCATACCATGCAATTGTTTTTCTATTTCCTTTTTTTCTTGCAGGAAACAATAAAAAGATTAGTACTAAAGCAAAACCCAAGTGAATTGTCCGTTGTAAGTAAGCCGTTAATTCACCGAAGTATCCAGTATATAATTGAAAAATTGAAAAAGCTAACAGTAGAACAATAACAACTTTAGACATAAGCCCTGTTAGTTGACGCGTCCTTGACTCTGAATCGTACTTTGCCATCAACTCTTGCTGTTCTTGTTCAGATAGTTGTGTTAATTTCTTTTCCTCAGTCATGTATTTTCACTCCTTTCATTAATTGCCATAATGTTAAATCTTCAACTTTTACAGTAAACCAATCACCAGGTAAAAAATATTCGTTAAACCAAACTTTATGTTGGTCATTATCTCCCCATACAAGTCGATGCTTGGATACCGTTTTTCCATTTCGTATGTTCATATAAGGGAATATATTATTTAAATTTTTCACATGATATTTTCCATCTTCATAAACAAACTTTTGACCTTCTTCTGCGTTTGAAGGCATACCAATCCCAAACTCTTCAAACACGATTTCATATTGTTCAATTTTGTTGTCTTTCGTTACTCTATATTTTTCAATTACATCAGACAAGTGAATAGAATGCGTGAAAATAATTTGAAAGGATTCACCAGAATTAATAGGTAAATATGCTGATATTTTCGATGTATGTTCATGATAAAAAACGACAGCTTTTTGGACTGGTACATAAAAAAAGAAAAGTGGAAAAAGTACAAGAAAGGAAACAATAAGTAGTAAAATGGTTACTTTTTTTTTCATCAGATTCATCCTAAAGTAATCGAATCAACTCACATATACAAAAATCAACCGGCAGCGGTTGTTTGATCAACTCAACTGCCGGGTAATTTTAATCTATAAACTATTCCGACAATAAGCCTTTTTCACTATAGTATTTTTCTGCTCCTGGATGTAAAAGACTTGTGTCTATACCATCTAACGCACTTTCAAGTGAGATAAACTCGGCTTTTCCATGCGTAATTTTATCGACATTTTCATATAATCCTTTTGTTAGATCATAAACTACATCATCGGATAAATCTTTACTAACTGCAATCATTGCCATTACAGCAACTGTATTCACATCTGCTTCTATACCACTATAAGTTCCAGCTGCTATCGTATCAGCTGCATAGTAAGGGTATTTTTCAATTAAAGCATCCACTTTTTCTTGTTCGATCGGAATAATATTTATATCATTTGTTGCGGATATTTCTTCTACAGCACCAGTAGGAGTACCTGCAGTAATAAAGGCTGCATCAATGTTTCCATCTTTAAGTCCGCCTGCAGATTCACCAAAGTCTAAATTTTGTGCTTGGATATCATCCATAGTCATTCCATGAACTTCTAAGATCTGTTCGGCATTTACATACGTACCTGAACCAGGTGCACCAACAGAAACTTTTTTACCCTTTAAGTCCTCTACAGACTCGATTCCAGAATCTGCTAATGTAACAATTTGAATTGTTTCTGGATACAAAGAACCGAGAGCTAAAACATTATCTACAGCTCCATGTTCTTCGAAGGATTGGATTCCCTCAACAGCTGCTGCCATTACATCCGTTTGAACAAAGGCAAGTTCAGCTTGGCTATCACTTAAAGCCATAATATTGTCAGCCGAAGCGTTCGAAGATTGAACGTCCGTTTGAATTCCAGTCTCATCAGTAAAGATTTTTGCTATTTCTCCTCCAAGTGGGTAATATGTACCACTAGTTCCACCTGTTAACAAGCTAAGAAACTTTGGTTTATCCCCACCAGAAGAACTTGATTCACCTTTATCACCAGAGTCACTAGAACCACCACCACATGCTGCTAATGTTAAAGTTAATAAAATTAACATAGCAAATACAGCATAGAATTTCCTCCGCATTAGTTTTCCCCCTTTAAAACTTTTATTTTTCAACGAATGAGGGCGTGTCAGTGTTTGTTCCAGAAATGTAAACATTTTCATTTTGAGGTTAGGAAATTTATAATCTACCTAATAATCCCCTTTTTTTGATAATTCTTTATTCTTATTGCCCTCTTATTCAAATATAATAAAAGATTAATAAAATTGTCAATTCCCTAGTACAAAATATATACCTTTTCATCCACAATATGACTAGAAAACCCACATTATACAATACTTTGTAATACGTAGATTTTAAAAGTCTTTTTATTAATAGTTTTAGGAAGATTGTTAAAATACAAAACATTAACTTTATTTATTTTGTCTGACGGTCAAGGGTTATAGTAAAAAAGGTCTAGCTTTATCACAAGTGAACAATTGTTTACTTTTTGAAAGCTAGACCTTAAATAATAAATATAAGGTTATATGATGTATTTTATCTGCGTAATTCAAGAAGCTTTTGTTTTAACTGTTCTTCCATTGCAACAAGTTCTGACTCTGCCTGTCTTCTTTTCGCCCGTCCTTCCGCCTGAATGCGCAATGTTTCTTCTAATGATGAGACAAGATTTTCCTGGGTTTTTTTCAATGTTTCGATATCAACTAAGCCGCGTTCGTTTTCTTTTGCCGCCTCAACCGCATTGGATTTAAGCATTTCTGAATTTTTTAATAATAATTCGTTTGTTGTTTTTGATACTTGTTTTTGGGCCTCTACTGCCTTTTTTTGACGCAATAGTGTTAATGCAATCGCAATTTGGTTTTTCCAAAGTGGTATAGCCGTGTTGATTGATGTTTGGATTTTTTCCACGAGCGTTTGGTTTGTATTCTGGATCATTCTAATTTGCGGAGCGGCTTGAATGGTGATTTGCCTACTTAATTTTAAATCATGAACCCGTTTTTCTAAACGATTTGCAAATTGAATCATGTCATTTACTTCTTGATAGAGCATTTGATCTCCACTTTGTTCTGCTTTCCGTTGCAGTTCAGGAATTATTTTTGTTTGTAATTCTTCTAACTTTAATTCTCCTGCCGCAATATAAATATTTAATGCTAAAAAATATTCTTTATTTTTTTCATACATTTGTTCCAATAGTTTATTATCTTTTATTAAAGCATTTTTACTATGTTCGAGGCGAATAGTAATTCGATCAATTTGAGCTCCTGTTTTCTGATATTTAGCTAAAACCTCATTGACAGAACGGGACACTTTATTAAAAATTCTAGAGAAAAACCCTTTTTTTTCGACACTTAATTCATCGGGATTTACTTGTTCTAATTTTTTCATTAAATCATGAATAATTTCACCAATTTCACCAACATCTTTACTTTTGACATGATCGAGCATGGAAGATGAGAAATGAACTAACTTTGACTGGGCTTGTGTTCCATACATCGATATGGCCTGTTGATTGCGAGGATCAATTTGACTTGCTAGCTGTTCTGCCCGTTTTTTACTTTCATCTGGAAGCGTATCAATCACTCTTTTTGCTTTTGATTGTTGTGTTATTTCATCAGTAACATTTGGACCCTCGACCGTTTCATTTGACATACTTGGCGTAACCTCGGTATCTGCCTTCGTTTCCAAAGTAATGTCACCAAATGGGTCTTGTAATAAATCATCTAACACTGTGTCTTTTCTATTTTTTATTTCACTCATAATCCAACCTCCTTAACGTTTACGATCAATAGATTTTTTTGCCACTTCTAATTCAAATTGTAATGTATCAATATCGTTATCGATCATATTACGTAAATCATCTTCAATTAACTCCACAATATCGTCTAACGTTTGTTTCGTATCATTTAACGACTTCACAAGTTCTGCGTCTTTTACAGGTTGGGAAGCTAAAAAAGTATATTTTTCTATAATATCAACAAGAGAGTCTAAATGAGAATAATAAAATTCTTGTGCTAAAAAAAAGCGACGAGGTTCTTTCTTTGTAATATTATAAATCTTATAAACGAGACGTAATGTTTCAAAATTTTTCTTGGCACTCGGTAAATTATGCACTTTTAAAAATGCTCGTTGCAGACGTGATATTTTTTCTTTTGCATCTTTTAAGTTACGCTCAACTAATTTATATTCTCTTCTCGTTAATCCATTTTGATTTACGAGGTGTCTTATCATCAAAAATTTTAATAAATAATACATACTGACACCAGAAAGTAGCCCGTATAGACCAGATAACCAGAATTCTTGATCTAGAACTAGCCAATAAATGGGCCAAGAGAGCCCCCAAGTTGCACCTGCTACTAAAAATCGTATGATAAAATAAAGGATTCCTTTCATCCTAATCACTCCTATATTGTGATACAAAAAACAATATTCTTTATATAATGAATTGATCTAGCTTAAATCAATCCGACGAAATTATTCCAAGCTATTTATACTACGTTTGTAACACAAAAAATGTTTCAATATTGTTCATAACAAATATACTTTCATTGTAATTAAATATCAAATACGTTTGCAATTAGAGGAGTAATGAATTGGTTTTATTATGTGCTTATCGTTACTGCAAATTTCCTTTTTTGAAAAAGAAAAACTGTTCACCGTGGAACAGTCTTCATAAAAATCATTTATTTTATTACAATTTTATAAACATAAGAATAACGAAATAAACAACCATGATTACGAAGCCAAACGGTAAGCCAATTTTTGCCCATTCACTACTTGTAATTTTAAGTTTTCCAGCTGAAATAATATTCGGGATGTTACCAGGAATTAGCATTCCACCACTAATTAATAATCCCATTAAAATAGCTTTAACAGTTTCCGGATTCATGGCTTGACTGATCTCAGCAGCAGCTAACGTTGCATTATCTAACACTGAAGAGATAATATTAACCCAAAACAACATCGCTGGATGTAAATCTAATAAATATGTATTAATTAACGGTTCAAAACCCGCACCAAGCATGGTAAGTCCAAAAACAAATAAGTAAACTTTTACTGCACGAACGATAATATCATCGTAAGACTCTTCTTCCTGTTGGACTCGTCCTTCCAATTCATCGTTACGTTTTACAAGCAAAGCTGCAATTAATCCCAAAACAATAACACCAGAAATAATATATATTCCAACTAATTCTAGTAAATAGAAAAAATCTCCTCCCATTCTACTTACTACAATAGTAGATAATGGCTCACCAATTGGTGTAAGTGCCGCGCCTAATCCAATCGAAAAACACGATAAAATAGTAAGTAATATGGTGTTTTTTCGATCGAGTGACAAGTGACCAACAATAAGAACTAAAACAAGGGCAGCAATAATTGCGGTAATAACACTGGATAATAGTCCTAGCAGAATAACAATAAGTGCAACAAAAAGAGAAAACGGAATTTTGTTACTCATTTGATAAATGGCATTGCCTAATTGATCTTGAAACCATTTAAATAAAAGTCCTGCAATCAAAACAGCCATAGTAATTTCAATTGGATTCACTAATGCATGCAAAAGTAACTGTGAGTTAAATGCTTGTCCTACAAAAGCTGCAATAATCCCCATAACAAATAAAAAGTATTCAAGATTATGTTCTACTACCTTAACAGTAAACGGGATAATAAAAACAAGTATTAATATGATCAACAATCCTATTGTCATGCCATCCATTTTTTCACATCCTTTCTTTATGATTTTATTCTAACTTATCAAATTATATTTTGATTATAATTAAATTTGAGCCATTCAAAAGCTAGATTTTCTTTTAATTAAGTCTGTCGTAATATACACAGTCTTTGCAACTTTTCTTCCACTCATTCTTTCACAACAAAGATCAACAGCCGTTTCCCCCATTAATTCTGGGTATACTTGCACTGTTGTTAATGGTGGGGTAATCATATGGGAAACGCTCATATTATACATTCCGATGATATTAACTCGTGCTGGTACATCTAGTAATTCTTCATGAAGCGCTCGAATACCTCCTATTGCTATTAAATCATTATGAATAAAAAAAGCTGTCGGCAACTGTATACCGTGATCTTTAATTGCTTGCTTCATGAGTATATAACCAGTATTCTTTTTATACGTTTCACTTAAGTATATGTAAGATTCATTAAGTAAATTTTTTTCTTTCATGTAAAAATAAAAAGCACTTTCAATATGACTTCTAATTTTACTATAATGAATTTCATCTTTATTTCCTTGACCAATTAAACCAATTTGTCGGTGGCCATTGTCCAGTAAATAATCAATCACTTGCTTCATTGTATAACGGCAATCCGTTAATACCGCATCAAATTTCCCTTCATTCGGGCAGCTATCTACAAAAACAAAAGTATCACTAATCTCAGAAAGAATTTTAATCTGATCCTGTGGAATCTCCCCTATTGCGATAATACCTGAAAATTGTTTAAAACGAACGATTGATTCAATTTCACTGTTGTTAGCGACAAATAGATTAAACTTTTTTTCCTTTGCTCTTTTTTCTATTCCTCTTTGAATATGGAAATAATGTATTCTTTCCAATTCTTCAACTCTCATTTGATTATGAATAACAAGTAGCGAGGTATTTTTTCGACGTTTTACTTTATATTCATAAGACAACTCTTCTGCTATTTGTAAAATGTTTTTCCTTTTTTCATTAGAAATTGATAAAGTTGGGTCACCACTTAATACTCTTGAAACACTTGCAATTGAAACGCCAGCCTTTTTCGCAATATCTTTTATCGTTGCCAACTTTCTCCTCCTTTAGATGATACAAATAATCTAACCATAAAAGATACAACTTTTATATTTTCAAAGAATTATAATTTTGATCTCCCATGATGGCAATTTATGTAAAACAAGGAAACTTTCGAATTTTATAATAAAACTTTGAAGTTTTCGGTACAAACAATATAAAAGAACTTATAAACAGATAAGTTTAGTAAAAAAAGAAAAATTTTACCGAACTCCATCCGTTTACTAACATTATTTTTAACTTGAGGAAATTCTTGAACCATGCATAAAATAAAGTAATATAAAAATATTGTGAGGTTTATTATGATTAAAAAACTACTGCAACTATATCCAGGGATCCTTATTCAAGACTATCCACGATTTGACCAAAACTACTACTGTTTTTTTCATGAACAAACAAATGAGTATATTTCAATCCCTAAGCAACAATTAACAGATAGAGAAGTTTTATTGTTAGAAACGATTTTAACGAAAGTTCAGCAAACAGCAACTTTTTTAAATAATTCTCCTTCACAACAAATTTGGCACCGTTTTTTATTTGAAAACGGTGAACTTCCAAAGACGAATAATCGAATTCGATTCATTTTTTTCCAATTAAATTCAAGTGTGAGTTATCAAAATTTTACAGACTCCATCTATTCCTTTTTTCAAGACAATATAATTCTGGTTTGGCTGAACGAGCTAAATGGGGTCATAATCGAACGAGAGACAGAAACTACTATGCAACAAGAAGATTTTTTATCATTTCAAGATCTAATACTAACAGACTTTTATTTAGATATAGATATGTATATTGGACGCTTTTTTGAAGTGACTGATCAATTAAAAAATCATTTTTTTAGAGAACAGTACTATTTTCAAATAATACGAAAGGTGTTGCCAGAAAAACATTTGTACACCTTTATGACTGCTTTTCCATCCGTGATTATCCGAACGGAATGGAGAAAAATGAATGAAATATTCACAGAAGAATATACCGATATCTTTCAAAATGACAAAGAACTCGTAAATATGATAAAGGTTTATCTTGAAAATAATTCAAATATGAGTTTAGCAGCAAAAAAATTATACATGCACCGTAATAGTTTACAATACAAGATTGATAAATTTATTAAGCGAACATCCATTGATATAAAAGATTTTAACGGAGCTATTTCCGTTTATTTTATCTGTGTTTATGGTGAGATTGCAGAACGAATTTACTAAATCTACAAATTCATAGGCAAAATGCCAGAAAAATGGTTAGAATCTTTGGGCAGTTTTACATTCTATAATGAAAGCATTTTCATTAAAATAAAGATATATTAGAAAATGGTTTCCCTAGGAGGTTGTAGAAATGGCAGAACTAAAACTTGATCATATTTATAAAATTTACGACAATAACGTCGAAGCTGTAACAGATTTTAACCTTCATATTAAAGATAAAGAATTTATTGTATTTGTTGGCCCTTCTGGTTGTGGTAAATCTACTACTTTAAGAATGATTGCTGGTCTCGAAGAAATTTCAAAAGGTGAGTTCTATATTGATGGAAAGTTAATGAATGATGTAGCCCCAAAAGACAGAGATATCGCTATGGTTTTCCAAAACTATGCCTTATATCCTCATATGTCTGTCTACGACAATATGGCATTCGGGTTAAAACTAAGAAAAGTACCAAAAGATGAAATCGATCGCCGTGTTAAAAATGCTGCACAAATTTTAGGTTTAGAACAATACTTAAATCGAAAACCAAAAGCACTTTCTGGTGGACAGCGTCAACGGGTTGCCTTAGGTCGTGCAATTGTTCGTGATGCTAAAGTATTCCTAATGGACGAGCCGTTATCAAACTTAGATGCGAAGCTACGTGTACAGATGCGTACTGAAATTATTAAACTACATCAACGATTAAACTCAACAACGATCTATGTTACTCATGATCAAACTGAAGCAATGACAATGGCAACACGGATTGTAGTTATGAGGGATGGAAAAATTCAACAAGTTGGAACACCGAAAGAAGTATACGATAAACCTGAAAACGTATTTGTTGGCGGTTTTATCGGTTCACCTGCGATGAACTTCTTTAATGGTAAAATAATAGGAAACGAACTAATTATCGGGCAAACGAAGTTACAAATTCCAGAAGGTAAACTGAAAGTTTTAAAAGAAAGAGGATATATCGGTAAGGAAGTAACCTTTGGTGTCCGTCCAGAAGACATTCATGACGAACTCGTATTTACAGAATCAGCTCCAGGAGCAACAATTACAGCTCAAATCGATGTAGTCGAGTTAACCGGTGCTGAAGTAATGCTTTATAGTAAATTAGAAAATTATGATTTTATCGCTAGAATTGATGCTCGTACTGATATTCAACCAAATCAGACAATTAAATTAGCATTTGATATGAATAAGGCCCATTTCTTTGATAAAGATACGGAAGAACGAATTAAATAAATAAATAAATAAAAAAAGCTTCAAAAAGTCAATATTAGACTTTTTGAAGCTTTTTTACTTCCAATCTTTTAGAGTATCCTCGATACAATCATAGTTGAAACACGACTACGTTTATCGCATACCCTTATATTATTGTGTTCGATCGCTTCTTTTATCAATCATCAATCGTAAATGTGTAAATTGTTTTCGCTTCATAATAATCTTCTGGACCAATAATGATAGGTGGAAAATGAGAATGATGAATAGCATCGGGCAGCCCTTGAGTCTCTAAACATAATGCCAAATATTTCTTCGCTTTTACACCTTCTGCTGTTTGATATTCTCCCCCTATTTGATTGCCTGTATAAACCACTACACATGGTTGATTTGTTTCAACAATTAATTTTCGGCCAGTTTCGTGATCCCTTAAAATAATTTCTTCATTAAAATGATCATCTAATAAAAATGGGTGATCATAACCATTCCCAACAAGAATATTTTGCTCATTTTGCGACAATTTACCATCCAATATTTTACGACTATTTCTGAAATCAAATACCGAACCTTCAACATGAGAAATTTTCCCAGTAGGAATGAATTGTTTGTCCAATTCCAAAAAACGATGACTTTTTAATGTTAATTCATGGTTTAATATATCTTTTTTTGCATTACCCGATAGATTAAAATAAGAATGATTCGTTATATTTAACAATGTCTTTTGATCCGTGTAACCTTTACAAGTAAAAATCCATTGATTATCATTATTCAGTAAATAGGTGACTTGTAACCGTACATTCCCAGGATACCCCTCTTCACCATCCGGACTTACATAAGAAAAACGAATACCTACAGCAGAGTCCGTTTTTATCTCTTCTGCATCCCAAACCCTTTCATGTAATCCTTGATATCCACCATGTAAATGATTGTTACCTTCATTTTTTGGTAATTGATATACTTTGCCTTCTAATTCAAATTTACCCTGACCTATTCTACCTGCGACTCTTCCGATTAATGCCCCAAAATATGTTTTATTTCTTATATAATCCTCTACATTATTAAAACCTAAAACGATATTTTCGAACATACCGTTTCTGTCTGGTGCCAGTATTTCTGTAACAATACAACCAAGATTTGTACATGTTAATCGCATACCATTATTGTTCTCTAATGTATATGTATAGATTTTTTGGCCATTTATACTTCCAAAATCATTTGTTCTTATTTCCATTCTATATCCCCCCTATATAAGATACTGTAAAATAAATTCAAAAAGGTGATTAATTCAAGTAATAAAAGAAGCTCGACAAATTCTAACAATCTAACAAAAGTTTCCCGGGAAATCCCCATATTTCGATGCAGTTCTCAAACTTAACAAAGAGCGTTGTTCACACTGTTCACATGAAAAATGATGGTCTTAACCTCCACGTTCACTTAAACGCTTTCATTTTTTGTAACTTAATATTCTACTAAAATTCTATCATATCTCTTCATGTGATGACATCCTTTTCTCTTTTTTATTAACGAAAGTAAATATCCTATTTCATGAAATACGAAATCTTTTTTGTTTGTCTTATGATATTGTCGTTTGTTAAACAATGACGTTTGCATACATTTATACTTAGTAAATTGAGGGAAATTGGAGCATAAAAAGACAATATTATACAATGTCTTTTCAAATACAAAAGACTGTCACATTAATCCATCAGGCAAAACCATTTATCTTTAAACGAACAATAAATGAGTATGCCTTCAGGTTTAATGAACAGTCTTTTTTAATTAATTTACCATTCCTCTTACTTTTTCCATTACAGCAGTTTGCAGACGGTTCACCTTTTCTTCACTATCTTTTAAAGACTGGCCAACGACACTAAAGTAAAACTTACATTTTGGCTCAGTTCCAGATGGACGTACACAAAACCAAGATCCATCTTCTAAGAAATATTTAAGAACATTTGATTTCGGTAAACTTATTGGACTTAGTTTTCCATTAGAAAACTCTTTACGGATACTTGTTTTATAATCCTCTACTGCCACAATAGTTTTGCCAGCAACTTCCTTTGGTGGATTTTCACGAAAATCTTCAAGTATTTTGGCAATTTGTTCTGCACCATCTTTACCTTTTAATGTTAAAGATTCCAATGATTCTTTAAAGTAGCCGTATTCCTCAAAGATTTCGAGAAGAGCATCGTATAAACTTTTTTCTTGAGCTTTATAATAGGCAGCCACTTCTGTAACAAATAGTGCCGCTTGTATAGCGTCTTTATCACGAACAAAATCACCTATTAAATACCCATAACTTTCTTCATAGCCAAATTGGAATTGATATTCTCCTGTTTGTTTATATTCTTTTATCTTTTCTCCAATAAACTTAAATCCTGTTAATGTGTCGAGAGTTTTTAATCCAAAACTTTCGGCAATTGCCCGCCCAATTTCTGACGTTACAATCGTTTTTAATACAATACCATTTTCCGGTAAAATCCCTTTTTCTTTCTTTTGGGTTAATAGATAATGAAGCATAATCGCACCTGTTTGGTTACCTGTTAAAACGATATACTCACCTTGATTATTTTTTACAGCAACACCTAATCGATCTGAATCAGGATCCGTTCCTAATAAAATATCAGCATTAATCTCTTTGCCGTACTGAATAGCCAATTCAAATGCTGCATGCTCTTCTGGATTCGGCGATGGAACCGTTGAAAAGTTAGGATCTGGGTGTTCTTGTTCTTTTACAACCGTCACATTTTGAAAACCAAACATTTTTAAACCTTTTTGGATTAACTTGTTTGCTGTCCCATGAAGTGGTGTAAATACAATTTTAAAATCATTTTTAACTTCTTCAATCACTTCACGATTTAATTGAATTTTTTGAACATAATCAAGGTAGATATCGTCAACTTCTTCACCAATGTATTGCAATAATCCATTTTCTAAAAGGTCTGCTTCATCAGCAACTTCTAAAGACAACTCATTTTCAACTTGGTTAACATATGAAATAAGTTCATCCGCTTCTTTTGGAGGAAGTTGCCCACCATCATCACCATATACTTTATATCCATTGTACTCTGGCGGATTATGACTGGCTGTAACCATGACTCCTGCTGCTGCACCAAAATGTCTTACAGCAAAGCTAAGCTCTGGTGTTGGTCGCAATTCTTTAAATAGGTAAGCTTTAATGCCGAGTTTTCCAACCGTTTTGGCTACTTCTAAAGCAAACTCACTTGATTTATATCTCGGATCATAACTAATTACAACACCGCGCTTTGCACTTTCCTCACCTTTACTCAGTAAATATTGAGCAAGTCCAAATGACGCTTTTCGGACTGTATAAATATTCATTCGGTTTGTACCAGGTCCAATTTCTCCACGCATACCACCTGTACCGAACTCTAAATTTTTGTAAAACAATTCTTCCATTGCTTTTTCATCATTTTTAACTTTGTTTAGGTGGTCTTTTAATTGTTGATCAAGGCCGTCGAAATTTAACCATTTTTCAGCAATCTCTTTCCAGTTCATGACATTCCTCCATTAAAATTCTCTCTTTTTCTAACACTCACAAATGTATTATATCAGAGTTTTAGTGGATTTTGTACGGAGCCCCTTTTTCCAAACTTAATGGAAGTGAAACTACTAAACAATTTTGATATAATCTTTGGCTACGGAAAATGAAAAGATAAAAGAATTATTGCTCGAAATAGCAATGATTCTTTTACTTTTTAGTTGCACTTAAAATAGCTACTTTTTCTCTAGCTATTGTTGCTCCTACCAATAAATTAACTGTTTCTACTGCTCCACCTAATTCTTTAACATATTTTTTAATTTTAGTTCATTTAGCAACAGGAATAGCGTTCATTACCAGTAATTCAGCAATAGTTAAACTACACCCCCACTACCCGAATAGCTGTGTAAGTATAGGTGCTACTTCTCCTATATTTGGACTGTAAATTTTTGAAGATACCTTTGTTCTGCAAAAGATTGATTAAAAACTCCAGAAGAAGAAAAATGAGTTGCTGGCCCTCAATGAAAAAGTTCCTAATGAAATCAAAGTTGTTGATGTGTACCTCCACAGTGGACTTTCCCCACCTAGATAGTCGTCATGCCTGGCGCACATAAAAAAAGACTCGCTTTTGCGAGCCTAATTATAAATCTTTTAAAAGACGTTCCAGTTCTTCCAGTAGGACAGTTGCATTATTATACTTTTCATCTTTTGCACCATATAACAATACAACTTTGTCTTTTTTAGCAATTTGAGCTATTTTTTGAACTATTTTTCTTTTCGTAGCATCCGTTTGTAGTTCTTCTAAATATTTGATTCGAAACGTCTCAAAACGTTCGGTCTTATGACCAAACCACTTTCTTAGTTCGTGGCTAGGGGCAACTTCTTTAAACCAATAGTCAATATTTGCTTCCTCTTTTTTAACACCTCGCGGCCATAGACGGTCAACTAAAATCCGTACTTGATTCGTTTCTGAAGGCTTTAATTCATGATATATTCGTCTGATAGTAATTTGTGACATAACCATCTACCTTTTTATTACTGTTTAATACTCCCCGCAGTAACTCCACCAATAATATACCGTGATAAAAACATATATATTAAAAGTAAAGGTATTATTGTAAGTGAGATCCCTAAGTACATACTACCAAATTCCGTTCTATAAACATCAGTTTTTAGTAATTGAACGAGCATTGGGAGAGTATACATGCTTTCGTCATTTAATAAAATTAATGGCATTAAAAAGTTATTCCATTGTGTAACAAAACTAAAAATTCCCATAGTAGCTAGTGCTGGTTTCATTTGTGGCAAAATAATCCTGTGGAAAATCTTCCATTCTCCTGCACCGTCTATTCTTGCGGAATCAGGTAAGTCAGGATGGTAAATTGTCTCCAAGTATTGTTTCATAAAGAACACAGTAGCTGGAGAGGCAATGGCTGGAATTATTAATGGAATAAAACTATTTAATAGTCCAAGTTGACTCATAAACTGGTAAAACCCTACTAGACTTACTTGGGTTGGGATCATGATTAGCCCTAGTATGATTGCATAAGCAATTTTTTTCCCTTTAAAATTATATGCAACTAATGCATAGGCTGCTAGTGAAGAGAAATACAAGCTCAAAATAGTTGATCCTGCCGCAATTATAAAACTATTTGTTATACCGTTAAAAACATCAAATCCTTTTTCTACCAAAACATTCCAGTTATATATTAAATTATCACCAGGAATGAGTGATGGACCTTGTTTAATTTGTTCTGCTGACCTAGTGGCATTGGCAATGACAATCCAAAAAGGTATAATACTTAGGATTGTGAGAATACCATAAAAAATATAAATTAATGTCCTCTGGATCCGTAGTTGTTTACTGACACCCATTCTCATCCTCTTCCTTTCTGACCTCGGTCTCTAAACATTCTAAACACAACAAAACTAAATATGATGGAGATGATGAGCAATATGACTGAGGCTGTTGATGCAACATTCATCGCTCGGCTCCCTTGGAATGCCTGTTTGTAAATAAAGGTCATAATGGTTTCAACACTGTTATTAGGCTGTCCGTTTGTTAAGAGTAATGGAATATCAAACATTTGTAATCCACCAATCATTGATGTTATTAAAATATAAATGATCATCGGTTTCATTAATGGAAGTGTTATTTTAAAGAATGTTTGCCTCTCATTTGCTCCATCTACACGAGCTGCTTCAAATAAAGACTCATCAATACTCAGTATGGCAGCGACAAGCACAATTGTTGTTTGTCCATACCACATCCAAAATTGAATAAACGCAACAATCAGCCTTGTACCTGTTTCACTTCTAAAAAAGTCAAACGGTTCTTTTAACAAACCAATATCTTGTAGTAATAAATTAATTGGTCCCTGTGGGTAACTAAATAATGCGTAGAATATTAATGCTATTGAGGCAGCAGTGATAATATTTGGTAAATAAAAAACGGCTTTAAAAAAACCGGTGCCTTTCATATGTAGCCGTTTATTTGTAAATGTATAAGCTAAGAAAAGGGCGATGAAAATTTGTGGAATAAAGTTCATCGTCCATAATAGTAATGTATTCGATAACGCTTTTAAGAAGAATTCATTATTTATTATATTAGTATAATTTTCTAACCCAACAAAATTTGGTGTCGTTGCCCATCCACTTAAATCAGTAAACGAAAGAAAGATTGTATATATTGTTGGATAAAAGTTAAAGATTAAAAAAACGATGAAAAACGGTGCCAAGAAAAGATAGCCAAAGCGGTTATATTTTTCAAAGTTTAATTTCTTTCCTGAGTAGTTTAGTTTCTTCACTGGCTCAATTTTTGCTGCTGGTTTCATTGCCATTCTTACGATCACCTCTTAGACTAAACCCAAATTGGCGTTCTATTATATTTAGAAACTAGTGAGTGTAGCAATAATGATGTGAATGAACATTTATAAACGGATTCATCACCACATTTTGTGATTTAACCCAAAAAATAAGGAAAACACTCACGAATTCCTGGCAATAATGTTAGCGTCACTTAACATAACAGGAGGTTCTAAAGTGTTTTCCGTATCACTAGA
>NZ_JAOUSE010000032.1:0-36691 GCF_025660415.1 Pallidibacillus thermolactis | reverse complement strand
ACTTTAAAGGAGTTGGCCGGATTTTAAAAAAGATAAATTTTTTATCAAGAGAGTACCCTAAAATAGTGAATTCGCTTTCATTGTTAGGGAGAAAAAAACTGCCCACAAATACTTGACTCAATCCAATTTGTGACGTGTATTGCAAACTATGTGATTCTACTGTATATTAAAAGTGTAGAAAGGAAGTGAAACACTTCACATAATATCAGTGAAGAAAATCACACCTACTACACATTAAGCTGGCAGCTTAAAAATTTTTATAACCATTTGTGAATTACTTCACAAATAAAGTAGCACTCATTCTTTTCATCTAATATTTTTATTCTATTAAGTGAACAACTTCACAATATCAATTTAAATCTAATGTGTGAAAAACTCACAAATTAAAAGGGAGAGATTGAATGATGAAAAACTTCTTAAAAGGTCCGATCATGGCGGTTGTTTGGACAGTTTTACGAGTGTGGTTAGGTATCCAATGGTTAGAAGCTGGTTTTCATAAAATTACAGGTGGATTTGATGCAAGTGGATTTTTACAAGGCGCACTAGCAAAAGCAGGTGGCGAACACCCAGCAGTTGCAACTTGGTATGCAAACTTTCTTGAGGGATTTGCCCTTCCAAACGTAGACATTTTTAACTTCTTAATTCCTTGGGGTGAATTTCTAGTAGGACTTGGATTAATTGTCGGTTTAGCAACAATCCCCGCTTTAATCGCAGGTGCATTCATGAACTTAAACTTCTTACTAGCTGGTACAGTAAGCACAAACCCAACGCTTTACACAGTAGCCGTCATCCTATTATTCGCAGGCACTGCAGCTTACTATTACGGACTTGATCGATTTGCAATACCGTATATCAAAAACATCATGAAACGTAAAAACGTAGACAGAGCGGTGAAAACAGCAGCTTAATTCCCTTTTCAATATAAGTGTCTCTCATACGTGAGAGGCATTTTTTTTTTTGAGCAAAATATCCTTTGAAAGTCAAACTTATTATCGTAAACTAGAGTTAATGTCCAAAAAAGATAAGAGTTATCTTCTATAAAGATAAATTATTTGATTTCTGAAACAAAATTCGTGGAAACTACACACAATTTAGGATTTTTGCACAGAAATTGGGTAAATCGCACACAATTTTAGATACTCGCACAAAAAATGAAGAAGTCGCACACAATTTTAGATTTTCGCACAAAAAATGAAGAAGTCGCACACAATTTTAGATTTTCGCACAAAAAATGGAGAAATCGCACAAATTTTAAAGTTTTTCGCACAAAAATAGGCAAATTTTTTGTAAATTACCTCGAATTATTAAAAAATATATAGGTGAATATCGAAATTTTGCTCAATAGAAGGAAAAATTCACATAAAAAATGGACAAATCACTCGTTTAAATGACTGGTTTGCTTACAATATATATAAAAAGGGCACCAGAAAGGTTTAATAACGAGTATCTAATGTCACAGCTGTATACCATTGGAAAAGAAGGGGAGAGGTACGTTGGATGAGAAATATTACGATGCCATGTTAAATGTTTTGACGAGGGAAGATCGAGTCATTAATCCTTTTTTTCAATATTATCCGTATGAACCAACTCCTTATGCGGTACTAAAACAATTAAGTGATACATATCCACTCATCCCAGAAGATCGGCTCGTTGATTTTGGATGTGGCAAAGGTAGGACGCTTTTTTACCTTAATTATATGTTTGGATGTAATGTTTGCGGTATTGAAATGAATGAAAAACTGTATAAAGATGCAGAAAACAACCGGAAACGGTATATAAAACGCCATCCTCATGCAGCTGAAAAAATTGAAATTTTACCGATTTTAGCAGAAAAATACGAAGTAGATCAAAAGGATAATAAATTTTACTTTTTCCATCCTTTTTCAGTCACAGTTTTTAAAAAAGTTATAACGAACATTATGCAATCCCTTGAACATCATCCACGTCAAGCAGATATTATCGTATATTATCCAACAGAGGAATATTTATGTTATTTGGATCATAAGACCGATTTTCGTTTAAACAGTGGTATGCTTATTCACGGTGCCTATGAAAAAAATAAACAGGAACAAATTTTAATTTATCGATATGATGGATGATTGATTATTAGGTCAAAGAGGAATGGGGCCATCTACCGATTATTAAATTGCTTTATTCCTCCACGTTTTTCTTATGGAACGATTTTTCCATTGCTCGTCTTACTCTCTCCTTAGGTACCCAACAGTTAAACTTATACTTAGGGTTCGTGTCATAACCAAGCCTCGTACACTTTGTATTAATTCCTTCTTCTGTTTTTTCAATTCCAAAATGTATACATGTCGCACAACAATGGTAATCCTTCATCGTTTCATCCTTCCTAATCTATGGTCTTTAACCTTTATTAATAGAATAATATAACTCCCCAAATTGTTTAAATAGTTGATTTAGCTAAAGCCTAATCTGTCTTCATACAGAATAACCTCTTAAAAAATTCCAGTAATATTTGTCCAATTTTTTAATTATATATTACAGAAAGAAATTTCATATGACTTGGTAAACGTGTACCAAAGACGAACAGACTAAAGGGGTGGTCAATATTACAAAGCACATGTTATTAACGCCAGGAAGAATTCTTTATGGTCGTCAATCTTTTTATAACATTGGAAAAGAAGCAAGGGAACAAGGAAAGAAGGCATTCATTATCTCAGATAAAGTGATGGAAGGATTGGGATATGTTGCCGAATGTGTTCAACGTTTACAAGAGGAAAATGTAAAATGTGTCATCTATTTAGGCGTGGAAACAGAGCCGACAGATGTTTATGTCCGTGAAGCTTTAGAAATATTTCAAAAGGAAAATTGTGATTTCGTCATCTCACTTGGTGGCGGTTCTTGTATAGATACAGCAAAAGCGGTCGCAGTTTTAGCAACAAATGATGGTTACATAGGTGATTTCCGTGGAGGAGGAAAAATTGCCAGCCATAAACCTGTTCCTCATATTGCGATCCCAACCACTGCGGGTACAGGATCTGAAGCGACTGATGCTACCGTGATTACAAATACGGAAAATGACGTAAAAATGATGATTAAGCAACCGGCCTTTATGCCCAATGTGGCCATTGTTGACCCAATGTTAACGTTAAGTTCACCGAAGTCAGTTACTGCGGCTACTGGAGTTGATGCCTTAAGTCATGCGATTGAAGCATATATCTCAAGGAAGGCTCATCCAATGACAGATATGTTGGCCCTTTCCGCTATGAAGTTAATCGTTAGTAATCTTTTAAGCGCTTACAATAATCCAGAAAATTTGGATGCCCGGGAATCTATGAGTCTAGGTGCTTTACAAGCAGGTATGGCGTTTTCAAATGCATCTGTATGTTTAGTTCACGGAATGAGTCGGCCGATTGGAGCTCTATTCCATGTCCCCCATGGTTTCTCAAATGCGATGTTGCTTCCAGCAGTACTAGAGTTTAGTAAAGAAGCTTGTATTCACCGCTTAGCAGATCTTGGTCGAATTTTTATTAACCATGATGGTGAGCAGTTATCCGATGAGGAAGCTGCCCAAGTAGCCGTGCAATCTGTGAAAAAACTTTGTTCGGAGCTAAATATTCCAAACTTACATGACTGGGGGATTAAAGAAGAGGAATTTGAACAATCACTCGACAAAATGGCTCATGATGCTATCGATAGTGGAAGTCCGGGTAATAATCCACGTATCCCAACAAAGGAGGAATTGATTCATTTGTATCGGGTTTGCTATCGTTATCAATTTTAAAAAAGATGGCCATATAAGAGGGGGTTTTTAGATGATTGGAATGATTGGCTTAATTGGTTCCCTCATTCTTCTTATGTGGATGACGTTAAAGGGAATTAACATTATCGTTGCTGCTCTTATTAGTTCATTAATTGTCGCCATTACAGGTGGATTGAATTTAGAAACGGCTTTGACAGATTACTATATTACTGGTTTTACAGGTTATTTTGCATCATGGTTTTTTATTTTCTTGCTAGGAGCGATTTTTGGCAAAATTATGCAAGAAACACAAGCGGCAGATAGTATTGCAAATTGGGTTAGTCGAACCTTTGGACCGCAGCGTGCAGTTTTTGCAACGGTTGCTGCTGCAGCGATTATGACCTATGGCGGCGTAAGTTTGTTTGTTGTCGGGTTTGCTGTATATCCGATTGCAGTTTCGTTATTTAAGCGTGCAAATTTGCCGCATCGTTTTATCCCGGGAGCATTAGCATTCGGTTCCGTATCATTTACCATGACGTCTCCTGGTTCACCAGAAATCCAAAACTTAATTCCGACAGAGTTTTTTGGGACAACGCCGACAGCAGGTGGAATAGTAGGTGTGATTGTTGGGCTAACCATTATGTTGGTTGGCGGTTTTACCATTAGTCGAATGGTCAAAAAGGCAGTCACAAACGGCGAAGGTTTCTATTTACCGGATTCACATCCGTTAAAAAATACAGAAGCAGGTAAAGAGTTAGAAGCCGATGAAGAAAAAACAGCAGAAGATCGTGCAAAGGAATTACCAAATATTATTTTTGCCATATTGCCACTTGTTGTGGTGAT
Organism: Pallidibacillus thermolactis; assembly: GCF_025660415.1. Lineage (NCBI taxonomy): Bacteria > Bacillati > Bacillota > Bacilli > Caryophanales > Bacillaceae > Pallidibacillus > Pallidibacillus thermolactis. The sequence goes on along the minus strand of NZ_JAOUSE010000032.1, from coordinate 32,139 downwards.
TGCGGGATTGAATATTCTTGCCCAGTTTATGTCATCGACAGCCGCTGCAATGATTTCATTAACGGCCGGTGTAGCGTTAGCTTGTATTCTTATGTATCCATATTTAAAACGGTTTTGGCAACCGCTTGCTAAAGGTTCGGAAGATGCCCTTGTGGCAATTGCCAATACATGTGCGGTTGTTGGTTTCGGTGCTGTAGCAGCTGAAGTTTCTGCTTTTGATGCTACTGTTGATACCTTAGTGAATTTACCAATACATCCACTGTTCGGTTTGGGGATTGCTGTTACATTAATTTGTGGCATGACCGGATCTGCATCGGGTGGTTTAGGAATTGCCCTCCCTATTTTAGCTCCAGTATATTTAGCAATGGGACAAAATCCAGGAGAAATGCATCGCGTGGCCACACTTGCGTCTGGTGGACTAGATTCCTTGCCACATAATGGGTACGTTGTAACAACGATTCGTGCTATTTGTGGTGAAACTCATAAACGTGCCTACTGGCCGGTGTTTATTTTAACTTCTATACTTCCACTTTGTGGTATGATCTTAGCAATCTTGCTTTATATGATTTTTTAACTCGATTCATGTTTAGTAAGGAAAATGCATATAGTGGAGTAAGCTTGTATATTAGGCTGTGCGGGAGTAGTCTCCTGTGCAGTCTTATTTGTGGACAGTTGATTTATGATTGAAGGCAAATCGCACAAAAAAATGATTTTTCGCACAAAATTTCTCGTTTTCGCACATTTTTTGTAGTATTTCGCACATAATTTTGACAATTCGCACGTTTTTTGAGAAAATTGCACACAAATTACTAATTTTTCGCACAAAACCGGTCTGTTTTCCTTTGTATTTTATAAAAATATCAGTAAATATCACTTATTTAATAGCAAAATAGCTTTTATTATTCCATTTTTAATAGAAAGGAAGAGAAATATGGCTATATCTACTGCACAAAAATTGAAAAATTTTATTAATGGAAAATGGGTTGAAAGTAAAACGGAAACTTACCTATCCGTACCGAATCCGGCAACGGGTGAAGAACTGGCAAAAGTTCCTATTTCTACAAGAGAAGATCTTAATCAGGCTGTTCAAACAGCGAAAGCAACATTTAAAACGTGGAGTAAAACACCAGTTCCAAAGCGGGCACGCATTTTATTTAAATTTCAGCAACTTCTTGTTGAACATTGGGACGAGTTGGCAGAGCTTATTACAAAAGAAAATGGTAAAACTTTTAAAGACGCATATGGTGAAGTGCAACGAGGAATTGAATGTGTTGAGTTTGCAGCAGGTGCTCCGACATTAATGATGGGCAGTAGTTTACCTGATATCGCAACAAATATGGAGTCGACAATGTATCGTTATCCGGTTGGGGTTGTTGGCGGTATAACTCCGTTTAATTTTCCGATGATGGTGCCATGTTGGATGTTCCCGCTTGCCATTGCTTTAGGGAATACATTTGTCTTAAAACCTTCGGAACGGACACCGTTACTTGCCAATCGGTTAGCAGAACTTTTCCATGAGGCAGGTTTACCGGATGGAGTACTTAACATTGTCCACGGAGGAAAGGAAGTGGTTAACGGACTTTTAGAACATCAAGATATACATGCGATATCCTTTGTCGGATCCCAACCTGTGGCCGAATATGTTTATAAAACAGCTGCTGCCAATGGGAAACGGGTCCAAGCGTTGGCTGGTGCAAAAAACCATTCCATCGTTATGCCGGATGCAGATCTTGATAAAGCAGTTAAAGAAATTATTAGTGCGGCATACGGTTCAGCTGGCGAACGTTGTATGGCCTGCTCCGTTGTTGTGGCAGTGGGAGATGTGGCAGATCAACTGGTTAAAAAACTCAAAGAAAAAGCAGATGAAATTAATATTGGTAACGGTTTGGAACAAGAGGTCTTTTTAGGTCCGGTCATTCGACCTGAACATAAAAAAAGAACAGCTCAATATATTGAAATCGGACAAAAAGAGGGTGCAACATTAATCCGGGATGGAAGACAAGATGAAGCCTATGTGAAAGATGGATATTTTATTGGTCCAACAATCTTTGATCATGTAAAACCAAACATGACGATTTGGAAGGAAGAAATTTTTGCACCTGTTTTATCAATTGTACGTGTAGAAACTCTGGAAGAAGCAGTAGATTTAGCAAACCAATCAGACTTTGGAAACGGTGCTTGTCTCTTCACACAAGATGGCAGCCATGTTCGTTATTTTAGAGAACATATTGAATCAGGTATGCTCGGTATTAACATTGGCATCCCTGCACCAATGGCCTTTTTCCCATTCTCTGGTTGGAAAAATTCCTTTTACGGAGATCTCCATGCCAATGGAAAAGACGGTGTGGAATTTTATACGAGAAGAAAAATGGTAACGGCAAGATGGTCATAGATTGCATACGTTCAATCACTCTGACATTAAAAGTTCAGAGTGATTTTTTATCATGTAAAAAAGCGATAATGTTAGTACATACTTTATAAAAAAAAATCCAAAAATTTTAGGCTATAAACCTTAACTTTGTCGAAGTATAGACATAGAATTTTATGACGGAATTTGTTAAAATTCAAATAACAATATAACTTTTTAGAAAAAATTTCACAAAATTTCCATTTTCTTTCTACATTTCAGATCTAGTTAATAAAAATTACACAAAACACTAGAATTTTTCACTAAACTGTAATAGTATATTGTCAGCGGAAGGTAAAACAATTACGCCAGTTCAAAAAGTAAAGTCGCAGGATTCTCAAATATGTCAAAAATATTCTAAGATAATGAAAAACACTTTTGAATCCGCTTACTAACTGGTAAAATTAGAATTGTAATTGTTTTGCAAATAATTATGAACAGGGATGTGGGTATAAAATGATTAATGCGAATCCATGGCAGTATGTTCATGGACCAAACTTAGGCTACTTGATCGAGCAGTATGAATTATACTTGGCGAATCCTGAACAAGTAGACGAAAGTCTAAGAGCATTGTTTTCACAATGGGGTGAGCCATACGTTGAAGAACATGGTCAAGTAACAGGGGGCACAGAGCAAGTTGTTTCGCCAACAATTGTTATAACGAAACTGAAGAAGCTTGCTAAAGCATTACAGTATGTGCAAAATATTCGAAAACACGGTCATTTACAGGCCGACATTGATCCGCTAGAAAAACAACCTGAAACTGAATTGCTTTCGTTAAACTATTATGGATTATCTGAAGCTGATATCCGCGAACTTCCTGTTGAAGTCCTCATACCAGAGTTTGCAGGTAAATTTACTGATAGTTTAGCGGCAGTTCAATATTTGAAGCAAGTTTATACTAATACAATTGGTTATGAAGTAGAACATGTACCATTTGTAGAAAAACAATGGTTACATGAAAAAATAGAAAATGAATATGGTCAAAAACAGCTACCTAACGATAGAAAAGAAGAGTTGTTAAAAGAATTGTTTGCTGCAGAAGGATATGAGCAATTTGTTCATCGGATGTACGTTGGTCAAAAACGTTTCTCCATTGAAGGTCTAGAAGCGTTAGTTCCAGCAATCAACGAGCTTGTGCAACTTTCTGCAGAACATGATATTGAAAATGTCATGATTGGTATGGCCCATAGAGGTCGCCTAAATGTGTTAGCCCACGTTTTAGGAAAACCTTACGAAGCATTGTTATCTGAATTCCAAGGTACAAAATGGAAAATTGATGACCCAGATTATTTTGAAACAGTTGGTCATACATTAGATGTAAAATATCACTTAGGTGCTACTAGAAATCGTAAAATTTTTGGTAAAAATGTAAGAGTTACCCTGGCGAATAACCCAAGTCACTTAGAATTTGTTAACTCGGTAATTGAAGGGGTAACCCGTGCAGCTCAAGATGATCGCACAAAACCAGGTGCACCTGTTCAAGATATTAATAAAGCATTACCTGTTGTTGTACATGGTGACTCTGCTTTTAGCGGTCAAGGAATTGTTTATGAAGTGTTAAACTTCTCACAAACTAAAGCTTATCATACAGGTGGAACGGTTCATATTATTGCGAATAATAATATCGGATTTACGACAGAATCGGATGAAACAAGATCTACTCGTTATTCAAGTGATACAGCAAAAGGTTACGAAGTGCCAATCTTCCATGTAAACGCCGATGATCCAGAAGCGGTATTAAAAGTAATGCAATTGGCTTTTGAATACCGTCAAACATTCCATAAAGATGTAGTTGTCGATTTAATTGGATATCGTCGTTTAGGGCATAACGAAACCGATGAACCAATCCCAACAAACCCAATTATGTACAGCAAAATTAAAAGCCATCCGACGATTACTGCTGTATATAGTAAAAAACTGATAAGCGAAAATACTTTAACACAGGAAAAGGTTAAAGAAATTGAAACAGCAACATTGAACCGCTTAAAAGAAGCACATGATGCTATTGATAAAGATGTTAAAGACGTTCCGACAATTGCAGAACTGCAAAAAAATGCAACGAAAGACTTTCCGAAAGTAGACACGACAGTGGATAAAGCGACGCTTACACAAATCCATGAAGAATTGTTAAAATGGCCAGAAGGATTTAATGTCTTTAAGAAACTAGAGCGTATTTTGAACCGTCGAAATGCAGCTTTTGAAAGTAAAGGAAAAGTAGATTGGGGTCATGCTGAAGCTTTAGCCTTTGGATCCATTTTACATGACGGTACACCAATCCGAATCACAGGGGAAGATACGGAACGGGGTACATTCTCACATCGCCATGTTGCTTTACGAGACGTTGAAACAGGTGAGAAATACATTCCATTGCAACATTTAAGCAATGCGAAAGCAAGTTTTGCAATTCATAATAGTACACTTTCTGAAGCAGGTGTACTAGGCTTTGAATATGGTTATAGTATTGAAGCAAAAGATACTTTAGTACTTTGGGAAGCTCAATTCGGTGATTTTGCAAACGGTGCACAAGTCATCATTGACCAATTTATTTCGGCTGCCCGTTCAAAATGGGGAGAAAAATCGGGACTTGTGTTGTTGCTGCCACACGGTTATGAAGGACAAGGTCCTGAACACTCCAGTGCCCGTTTAGAACGTTTCTTACAATTGGCTGCTGAAAACAACATGACCGTTGCAAACTTATCGAACTCAGCACAATACTTCCATATTCTACGTCGTCAGGCAAAACTATTAGGTACGGATGAAATTCGACCGTTGATCATTATGTCACCGAAGAGTTTATTACGAAATCAAGAAGCAAGTAGTTATATTGAGGAATTTACAAATGGTGAGTTCCAACGAATTATTGAACAACCAGGACTTGGAACCGAACCGAATAAAGTAGAACGAGTTGTCTTTTCAACAGGACGTTTAGCTGTAGAGTTATCGGAAAACTTGAAGGAACCGGAAAACTTTAAATGGCTTGATGTCGTACGTGTAGAAGAACTATATCCATTCCCTAAAGATGAAATCAGCAAGCTTTTAAGCAAATATAAAAACTTAAAAGAAGTCGTTTGGGCTCAAGATGAACCACAAAACATGGGTGCATGGAATTATATTGCACCAAAATTACAAGAATTAGCTCCTGAAGGTGTAAAAGTTTGTTACGTGGGTAGACCTCCAATGGCAAGTCCATCTGAAGGTAATAGTCGTGTTCATAAAAAAGAACAAGAACGCATTGTTACGACAGCTTTAACACACAAAGCAATTGTTAATGTGAATGCATAAGAATATCGGGTGCTCTCTCAATGAAAATGAGGAAGGGCTCTAAAATAACCATTTATATGTTCAAGAACGTTTTGGGTTGAATTTATTTGTAGATGAGAGCCCCTCCTCTTATCACTGTTGAGACAGCTCTCGGTTTCAACATAATAATTAAAAACAAAAAGGGATGTGTAGAAATTATGGCAGAGGTTAAAGTTCCAGAGTTGGCAGAATCAATTACAGAGGGGACGGTTGCGAACTGGTTAAAACAACCAGGAGATGCAGTATCAAAAGGTGAGGCAATCGTAGAATTAGAAACAGACAAAGTAAACGTAGATATTATTTCTGATTATGACGGGGTATTAAAAGAAACATTAGCTGAAGAAGGAGATACAGTTAATGTGGGTGATACCATTGCCATCGTAGAAGAAGGAGCTACTGCATCAAGCGGTTCAGGGGAAAGCGCCCCAGCTGCATCAGAACCAGCAAAAGAAGAAGTAGCAGCGGCACCTGCTCAACCAGCGGCAAGCGTTACACAACCTGCAACAGAAAGTAAAACTGCAAATAACGGTGTCATTGCAACACCAGCTGCCCGTAAACTAGCAAGAGAAAAAGGAATTGACTTAAGCCAAGTTTCAACGGTTGATCCGTTAGGCCGTGTAAATAAAAAAGATGTTATGACGTTCACAACACAAAAACCTGCTGCAACAACTACACCAACACCTGTAACTGCAGCACCTGTTGAAGACGATCGTGTAGAAGTTATCAAAATGTCAAGACGTCGTCAAGCAATTGCCAAAAACTTGAAAAACGTTCAAAATACAGCAGCAATGCTTACAACGTTTAATGAAGTAGACTTAACAGAAGTAATGAATATTCGTAAGAAAAGAAAAGAGAGCTTCCTAGAAAAACATGATGTAAAACTAGGATTCATGTCATTCTTTACGAAAGCTGTTGTGGCTGCATTGAAAGAAATTCCACACTTGAATTCAGAAATTCGTGGTGACGAATTAATCGTTAAAAAATATTACAATATCGGTATTGCAGTATCTACAGATAGTGGTCTCGTAGTTCCAGTTGTTCGTGACGCAGACCGCAAAAACTTTGCTGAAATTGAAAGAGACATTGCTGATATGGCGAAAAAAGCAAGAGAAAATAAACTTTCATTAGCAGATATGCAAGATAGTACATTTACAATTACAAACGGCGGAACATTCGGTTCCTTAATGTCCACACCAATCTTAAATGGACCACAAGCTGGTATTTTAGGTATGCATTCTATTAAATACCGTCCAGTCGCGGTAGAAAATAATACGAAAATTGAAATCCGCCCAATGATGTACATTGCATTATCTTATGACCACCGTATTGTTGATGGAAAAGAAGCTGTTACATTCTTAGTACGTGTTAAAGAATTACTAGAAGATCCTGAACAATTTTTATTAGAAGTTTAATAGAATAAAGGTTTATATGGAAAACCCGGATGCACTTTATAGCATTCGGGTTTTTTGCGTGAAAAGATAAGAAAAAAGACGTATTTTACATAAAAAACGGTCAGTTTTATTCATTTTTGTCTAAAAAGATATAAAAATGAAGTTTTTTATAGCTTAATCCTGTGAATAGGTTGTGATTTTGTGCGATTTTCGTATAAAAGCGTGCGGATTTTTAATTTTGCGTGCGAATATCCGAAATTGTGTGCGAAACTTGCATATTTTGTGCGAATTTTACAAAAAACGTGCGAAATTATCAATTGTTGTGCGAAATCTAAAACTTAGTAAAGTAAAAAATGGAAATCAGTCAATTCCATTAATATCCAAGCCTAATTATTTAAAATCGTATTGACAAATATGTATATAAATAATATAGTGTGTATATACAATATATACATTAATGACAATATCTACATTCGGGGGGTAGTTCCCAATGCAAATTGTTCTATCGCATACGAGTAAAACACCGTTATATGAACAAATCAAACAACAAATTCAAAATCAAATCATGACAGGTGAGTTAAAAGAGGGCGATGCGTTGCCATCTATGCGTCTATTGGCAAAAGAGTTAAATGTGAGTGTTATTACGACGAAACGGGCCTATGAAGAACTAGAAAAGGAAGGATATCTTTTTTCTGCGGTTGGAAAAGGGACCTTTGTTGCTGGTCAACAACCACAAGTGTTAAAAGAATGGCGCATTCGTGAGCTAGAAAACCAACTGGAAGAGATCGTTTTAGAGGCAAAAAAAATCGGCTTAACGGAACAGGACCTTCATGATATGGTGCGGATTTACTATAAAGAAGGGGACCGTTAATGGATACAGGTATAAATGAATCTTGACCTATCAAAATACCCATTTGTTATAAAGGAAGGTGAACGACGTGAATGCCATTGAGTTAAACCATATTTCAAAAAAATATAAAGAATTTCAAGTTGAAGATGTCAGCTTTACAGTGCCAAAGGGATACATTACCGGTTTTATCGGTCCGAACGGATCTGGTAAAAGTACAATTATACGTATGATATTAGATGCTGTTCGACCGGATGAAGGAGACATTCGAATTTTTTATGAGCCAAATCACAAGGCTCACTTAAGAGAAAAGATCGGCTTTGTCTATGATACGCTACACATTTATGAAGATTTTAATTTAAAAAAAGCAAAGGCATTTATTTCCGAAGTTTATCCAAGCTGGGACGATGAACTTTACCAAAAATATGTGGATCGATTTGAGTTACCAGAACGGAAAAAACTAAAAAAATTTTCCAAAGGTATGAAAATGAAAGCTTCTCTTCTTTTCGCCTTATCCCATCGGCCGGAGTTAATTATTATGGATGAACCGACAGCAGGTCTCGATCCCATTTTTCGAAGGGAATTACTAGATGAATTGCAAAATTTGATGATCAATGAAAACCAGTCGATCTTTTTTTCGACCCATATTACGCAAGATCTTGATCAAATTGCAGACCATATTGTTTTCATTTATAAGGGAAGATTACAATTTCAGAAAACAATTGACGAGATTAGAAGCAAATTTTTCCTTGTTAAGGGACAGACAAACCAATTAGATGCGGATTTGAAAAAAATATTAAAAGGTTATAAAAAAACATCTCAAAACTTTACAGGTTTGTATGAAGGAGATCCCTCGATTTTTGAAGGTCTTGAAGATGAATTTATTATAGAGCAAGCCACGCTAGAAGATATTATGTATTACACGACAAGAAGGGAGCGAGCAAAATGAAAGCCTTATTGAAAAAAGATTTTTTATTAAATCAAAGTTTTATTTGGACTTTGCTTCTTATGCTTCCTTTGAGTTATGTCATTAATGTTAGTGGCATGCCAGTAATGGTTGGGATTATGCTCGGCTTTGTTATTGGTTTATTTTACTATGATAATCAGTCAGGAATGCATAAATTTGTTGTGAGTCTACCTATAACACGGAAAGAAGTCATTCATGCGAAATATGTGTATTCCATTATATTTATGTTTCTTGCCTTTCTTTACTATTACTTCGTGGATCAAATTGCACATATGGTTTTAAATTATTTAGATCATGAACCGTTAACCTTTACATCATGGTTTATGTTTTATCTAATCACCTTAATGGTTATCACATTTTATATTCCTTTTTACGTTAAATTTACTTTTATGTTTGCCTTTATTTTTCAAATAATTAGTATGGTGATTGGTCCAGTCGTCCTGGCTGGGTTTGTAATTTGGTTAGATGTAAAAACAAATATTTTGGATTATATAAACAGTTTTATAATGATAATTAAAAATCGTCCGTTTTTAGTGATGATTCCATCTACAATTGTCGTTATCTTCATATCCTGGTTTATTTCAATACGGATTTTCTTAAAGAAAGATTTAACATAGTTAAAAAATAAGAAAATCATTGCATAAAAGAAGTCAATTCGCACAAAAGTAGAGGAAAACGCACGAAAAAATGGCAATTCGCACAAAAAATAGAGAAATCGCACAAAAAATGGTTAGTTCGCACAAAAATATAGAAATCCGCACAAAAAATAGGCAGTTTCGCACAAAATCTAGTGTAATCCATGATTTTTTTAATAAAAAACTACAGTTAGATTTAAAAATAAGTAGATTATCGCAAAATTAGTGCAAAAATGAAACTTCATGAGCCTATTTTCGTATATGAAAGTAGTGATTATCATTAAAACGGTTTGAATAATGGGAAGGAGTGCAAATCATGAATGTATTACTCAGTGTTGAAGGGCTAGAAAAATCTTTCAAAGATAAAAAAGTTCTTCATGGCATATCTTTTGAAGTTCATAGTGGTGAAATCATGGCAATTCTTGGGCCAAATGGTGCGGGAAAATCAACAACGATTCGTAGTATTATGGGCATTTTAATGCCTGATGAAGGATCGGTTATTTTCCATAATCATAAAGGGAAAGGAATTCCACGAAATAAAATAGGCTATTTACCAGAGGAACGTGGTCTTTACAAAGATGTTCGCGTTATGGATATTTTGCTTTACCTAGCTGAATTAAAAGATTACCCACTAGATAAAGCAAAACAAAGAGCTATGGAATATTTGAAAAAATTGGATCTTGAAGGAAAAGAACATGTAAAAATGGAAGAATTATCAAAAGGGATGGCGCAAAAGGTCCAGTTCATTTCGTCTATCATTCATGAACCTGAACTATTAATTCTTGATGAACCTTTTTCTGGTCTCGATCCAGTTAGCCAGGAAGTTTTAAAAACTGAAATTCGAAATCTGGCTAAAAGCGGTACAGCCATTCTTCTTTCTTCCCACCAAATGAATCTTGTTGAGGAAATGTGTGACCGAGTGTTTATGATTCAACGGGGGCATAAAGTCATTTATGGTACATTAGAAGATGTGAAAAAACAGTATGCCAATTTCAAATGTACGATCCATGGAAAAAATGATATCTCATTACTTGAAAAAATTCCAGAAGTTGTTCGTGTTGAACAAACGGATGATACATCTATTTTATATTTAACGAAGGATGTAGAAGCACCAAAATGGTTAAAAACATTACCTGATGAGATTGTGATTAATGAATTAACTTTAGACCGTGTGTCACTGCATGAAATCTTTATTGATATTGCGACTGATAAAAATTTATTAAAAGATAGTGAACGTCAATCGTTAGAAGAGGTAGGTGGAACCAATGCGTAATTCGTTGAAAGTTGCAAAATGGGAAATTAAACGGAATTTAAAAAACAAAACATTTCTTATCAGTTTATTCGTGACCCCATTGCTTATCGTTCTTTTTGGTCTACTAGGCAGTCTTTTTGGTGACGACCATTCCGAAAAGGCGACTGTCTTTGTTCATGATGAATTAGGTATATTGACAAGTATGGAAGCGATTGTTGAACAAGCTGATCTGGACTTGGAATTGCAACCAACGGATATTAATGAAACAGATGTTGAAGCCGAATTAGAAGATTCTGAAGATACAGCTTACATGTTTGTAAATGAAACGGCCTTAACGGAAGGTAAAATTCCTGTTTATACAAGTAATGACTTTCCGAATGTAGGGCAACTGCAAATATTAACACAACCTATCAAAAGTCTCCAACTACAAGAACTTGGTTTAACAGAGGAACAAATGGCTGCCATTGCCCAAAATATTGATGTACAAGTGCAATCGTTAGATGACTTACAGGGGGATACTGTAACAGAGGAACAATTGGCGGCAGGTGAAGATCCGTTAATGAAACGGGTTGTCCCAGGAATTTTTGCAGGTATTATCTTACTTTCCATTATTTTCACAGGTATGATGATTTTCCAAAGTGCATCTCAAGAGAAGAAAGACAAAATTGCGGAAATTATTTTATCTTCCGTTACACCAAATGAATTAATGCAAGGTAAAATCATCGGTTATTTCGTCCTAGCGATGATTCAAGCGGCGATCATCCTCGTCTTTGCTCTTGGATTTGCATTGTATAAATTTAATGACTTCCCATTATTTGAATATTTATTGCAACCACAGTTGTTATTGTTCTTATTAATTGCCGTATTAGGTTACTTATTGTTTGCGTCGATTTTTGTCGGAATGGGTGCTACAATGTCGGATATTTCTACGGCAGGTAACTTCCAAGGGATGATCATGATGATTCCATTTATTTCATTCTTCTTTATTGGTCCAGTTTTATCAGACCCGACGGGCGCGTTAGCAAAAGCATTAACGTATATCCCATTTACATCACCGACTATTTTATTAGCGCGTCTTGTTCGATTAGATGAATGGAATTGGCTTGAAATTAGTATTTCTTTAGTGATCTTAGTAGCAACCATCTGGCTCATGATGAAGTTAGCTGGTAAGATTTTCAAAGTTGGTATGTTAATGTATGGTAAAAATGCTACAGTCGGTGAAATAATGAAATGGCTTCGTACTTGATTAGTATAAGTTTAAAAAGGGCGATCCTATATTAGGATGGTCCTTTCTCTTTGGAGTGAAACAAGTATTAAAGCCGTGTACATATACGTCTATATGTGAACGTATTGAATCAAAAATAAAAAGAGGCCATCGTTACGCTATGGCCTCTGTAAACAATGATATTTATTTTAATTCCAAATGATCCTTTAATAAGTTTTGGATTGTTAACTTTTCTTCTTCAGGTACGATGTAATAATATATGCCATTGATTCGCTTACCGGAACCATTGACTTGGTGTTGGTTTATCGATTTTGCCGCAGCACGATAATTGGCTTGGACTGCGACCATTTGATCAAAGGTTAAATTTGTTTTTACATTATCAGATAAGGCTTCAAAAATTGTTCCGTAATTTACCAATGTTTCTAAACTCGCACCTTCTTTAATGACACCTTCAATAATTTGGCGTTGTCGAATTTGACGGCCGAAATCTCCACGTGGGTCAGCTTTTCTCATTCGGGAATAGGCAAGAGCTTCTTCCCCATTTAATGTGATTTTTCCTTTAGGGAATGAGTGGCCATCATAGGAGAATTCTAAGTCATTATCAACCGTTACACCACCAACGGCATCCACGATTTCTTTAAAACCTTCCATATTTACTTGAACAAAATAGTCAATCGGAATATCTAAAAAGTTTTCAATTGTATTGATTGACATTTCAACACCGCCAAATGCATAGGCATGGTTAATCTTATCTTCAAATCCTCTGCCGATAATTTCTGTTCGTGTATCACGAGGAATACTTACCATTTCTATGGATTGCTTTTTGGGATTGACGGTCATCACGATGATGGTATCTGAACGTCCTTTGTCACCCGCACGTTGGTCTACACCAAGAAGCAGGATAGAGAAGGGATCTTTATTTTTAAAATTAATTTCTTGATCACGCTTTTCGGAAATTTGTCCATCACGAACAGGTTCATGCATATTGGCTACAGTGTTCGTTAAAGATTTGTACAACATGAATAAATAACCGACAACGAGTAAAAGAATTACGGATAATGTAATGAACGTAATTTTCAGCCATTTTCTCTTTTTTGTTCTCTTTCGTTCGCTTCTCAAAATGATTCCCTCCAACGTTTATATCCTAAAATAAAAAACACCTATCCAAGCTATTATAATAAATTCGTCATAAGACATAATACCGTAAAATGTGACAAAATAAAAATATTTTCTTCAACTTTTTACATAGAGGATTATTTTCGCTATCCGTTGGCATGAATATTCGTCACTTTTAATTCTTCATTTTAACATAATAATGACGAAAGACCCAACACTCAATTTTAAATCGTAAAGATCAGTGAAAAAATGACGATAAATCTATTTTATTAAAGTACTAAATTAACGACAGATAATTAATAATAATTCACAATAATCATTTTATAAAAAACTATTGAATTTTAAAAAACATTAATTTAAAATAGTCCAAAAGATTCAGGTGGTGTTGTAAGGATTTAAAAGAACTGTAAATAGACAACTATAATTCATAATTTTGTCACAGACTAAAAGTTTCCTATACGTTATACTAGTATTAGTTTTGTAAAAAAATATTATTTTAATAAAAAATTATTCTTAATATGTACTTTGAACTATCACGGTTTAAATTTACGAGGGGTGGATTCCTTATTGTTGAATGCAAAACTTTCTTTAATTTTTGAAATAGAAAAAAAGAGAAAAGAAATGTTTGAATGTGCCCGACAAAAGGGTATGCATTCGTTGGAATGTGTTCAGAAAAGTCAAGAATTAGATCGCTTGATTTTACAAGTTCAGCGACAAAAAATGAAGTTTGAATAAGACAAAAGCTTTGAATGACGAATGTAAGAATGTGATTGGGGCGTTTGAAGAAAAAATCATATTAAAAACTTATATATATATTGGTTTTAACGAAAAGATTGCGAGACTGAAAGTGTTCTTCCATTTTAATGGTGGAACACTTTTTTATTCTGTTTTAAATAGAGGAAGTAGATGGATTTAATTCTATGTTTTGTTACAAACCTATCGGTTAAAGGACGAATCGTTCTTTCTGATTAATTTGTAAGGAACAGCAAGCAGGATAATGAAAAAAATATGACAGGAAAATTTACATGATTTTACACATTTTATTTTACTCTAAAAATATACATATCTTAAGTAAGTATGTGGTTGAAGAAGGTGATAGACCCCTTGAAAATACGAAAAGCAATTATACCTGCTGCTGGTCTTGGGACCCGTTTTTTACCTGCAACAAAGGCGATGCCGAAAGAAATGTTACCTATAATTGACCAACCTACTATTCAATATATCGTTGAAGAAGCGGTGGAAGCAGGAATAAAGGATATTATTATTGTGACAGGTAAAGGAAAACGGGCAATCGAAGATCATTTTGATTATGCCTTTGAATTGGAAGAAACTTTGATTAAACGGGGAAAATTGGATTTATTAGAAAAGGTGCGGCATCCATCAGAAGTGGAGATTCACTACATTCGGCAAAAAGAACCAAAAGGGCTCGGTCATGCAATATGGTGTGCCCGAAAATTTATTGGTGAAGAACCTTTTGCAGTATTACTTGGTGATGATATTTTCGTTAGTGAACAACCATCCATCAAACAATTGATTGATGTGTTTAGGCAAAAAAGTGGAAGTGTGATCGGTGTCGAGCAGGTCGCCCCAGAAGTAACGGAGCGATATGGCATAGTCGAGCCCGGCATTTGCGAGGATCGTATATATGAGGTTTTGAATTTAGTGGAAAAACCTGTGAAAGGGCAGGCACCTTCCAATATTGCGGTTGTTGGTCGTTATGTGCTGACACCTGAAATTTTCCCAGTTTTAGAATTTCAACAGCCAGGCGCAGATGGAGAAATACAACTTACCGATGCTTTACAAACATTAAATCAGTTTCAACGTGTTTATGCTTACGAAATTGAAGGAAAACGATATGATATCGGTAACAAGATCGGTTATATAAAAACTTTGGTAGAATTTGCATTGCAGCGGGATGACCTTCGTGATGATGTGTTAAAGTTTGTGAAAGAGAAGTTGTTTGAGGAGTAAAGTCTAAGTTGTGTTGATACTTGGAACGCATTGGGAAGATTATTATACGCAACAATAAAAAAGCTCCTTATCCAGGTAGTGACTCCGAAAAGTTAGATTTTTTACTCTACTTTTTGGGTACCATACCTATTCAAGGAGCTTTTCCTTTCCTTTTAAGAATTATAGTCAATTGCCGTATTGGTTGTTGAAATTTCCAGATGTTCTTTTAACATTTGCGAAGTTTCGGATACAGAATATTCATCCAGTGCAAAATAATAAACAGAGTCTATATACAAATCTTCACCGGATAATTTTAATGATTCGATGTTGGAGATCGACTTTGCATAGGGATGTAAAGCAACAATATTTTGGAAGGTCAGGTTTGTTGATAAATTGTCATCGAGACCGTCTAAAACCTCTCCGTATTTCGTGATGGAAGACAAGGATCCTGCTTTTCGAATAATGGCTTCAACGACTTCCTTTTGACGTTCATTTCGTCCAAAATCCCCCATCGGGTCTTGTTTTCGCATTCGCACATAAGCAAGAGCTTCTTCTCCATCTAGAGTTTGTCGTCCTTTATATAGCGTAATCGGCTTATTTTTACTATTTTTTTCTGTAAACGTAAATGGCACATTGACTGTGACTCCGTCTAAGGCGTCGACGATATCAATAAAAGCATTAAAATTCAACTTTACATAGTAATCAACGGGAATATCAAGCAATTCTTCAACGGTTTCAACGGCTAGATCTGGACCACCGAAAAAGTTGGCATTGTTAATCTTTTGGGTTTTGTATCCAGGAATGTCCACCCGTGAATCCCGCGGAATGCTTAATAACTTAATCGAATGATCATTTTTATTAAATGTGGCTAGCAATAAAACATCAGATCGACTTTTGGTTTCCCCAGGTCGTTCATCGACTCCGATAAATAATACGGAAAAATTATCTTTACCAGGATATACAGGTGTCACCCGTTTATCTGACATTTCACCACGGGTTAATTCTTGATGGGCATCACTTGTCACGTTCATCACTTTCAACACTAGATGTCCACCGTATGCGATGATCGCCAATAAAATGACGATAATCGGCGTAAGCAAAAACCATTTCTTTTTCTTCTTTTTTCTCCGTCTACGGAGTCTAGAATTTTCGACCATAGAAAATTCTCCTTTCCTATTGCGAAACCAAAGTCTCTAAATAGATGACCTCTCCTTCTCGAATATCTGCTTGGCCACTTGTTCGTTCTGTCATCCAGGTTCGGAAATCTTCTTCCTTCCCTTCCTCAACATATGTTTCAATTTCTACTTTATCTAAATAATGAATCTCTTTTATCGGATAATTCGATGAGCGTAATTCGTTTTCGATTTTTCCTAACCATGTATAATCAATTGTCGTATGCATGATCCGTGTTAATTTACGTTCTACAATGCCAACCGCCTTCAAACCTTCTGAAGTTGCTTTCGAATATGCGCGGACAAGACCACCTGCACCGAGTTTAATTCCCCCGAAATAACGGGTAACAACAACAACCGTATCTTTTACATTCATTTTCTTTAAAACTTCTAACATCGGTACACCAGCTGTTCCACTAGGCTCCCCGTCATCGTTCGCTTTTTGAAATTGGTCATGTTCTCCAACTAAGTAGGCCGAACAATTATGGGTTGCATCATGGTTCATCTTTTTTATTTTTTGAATAAAAGCTTGGGCATCTTCTTCGGTTTCAACGCGATCAACATAGCAAATAAAGCGTGACTTTTGTATGACAATTTCATGTTCCCCATAGCCTTTCACAGTTAAATAGGCGTTCCGCATGTGAAATCGCCCCTCTCATGTAAATTGATCTTATTTTAAAAAATTATGCATAATTAAAGCAAACAGTTCGAAATTACCACATACCTTCTATTATATAGAGAAAAAATCACGGCTGCAATAAATGGTTGGTATTTCCTATAAGTAAGCCTATTAAAACATGATACAATAATATTAAGAACACTTATTACCAATAATTACTATCTTATTTTTACATGATTTATAATTTAATAATGTTACGATATGATTAGAATTATTTTTAGAAGTGAGTTTTCTTGGAGTGAATGAAATGACGGCAGATTATTTAAATGTAAAAACAATTGATAAAATCATTCAGAATATGATAGAGACTGTTGATCATAGTAAAACCGAAATCTTTGAAATTGGTGAACAGAGTCGAAACGATTATATGTCGATTATTGATGAAATTAAAAAAATTAAAAAAATGGTTATTGAAATTATTGAGGAAGAGGAAGCCCTTGATCGAGAAGTGCGTAAAGCCCGGAAACGACTTTCGGAAGTGAGCAAGTATTTTAATAAGTACTCAGAAGAAGAAGTCCGTCGGGCTTATGAACATGCTCACAACTTACAAGTCAAGCTGACGATGACAAGACAAATTGAAAAACAATTACGTAACCGACGGGATGAATTGGAACGTCGAATTGTAGGCATTCAAGAAACAATTGAACGAGCGGATCGATTAGTAACCCAAATTTCGGTTGTTTTAAATTACTTAACAGGCGATTTGAAAAATGTATCTGAAATCGTAGCTGATGCCCGTGAAAAACAAGAATTTGGATTAAAAATTATTGAAGCTCAAGAAGAAGAACGAAAACGGCTATCACGGGAAATGCATGACGGTCCAGCCCAATTGTTAGCGAATGTCATGATGCGATCGGATTTAATTGAAAAGATTTACCGTGAAAGAGGTATTGAAGAGGCACTCGAAGAAATTCGGGGATTAAAGAAAACGATTCGGGAGGCATTATACGAAGTTCGCCATATTATTTACGATTTGCGTCCGATGGCTCTAGATGACCTCGGGTTAGTGCCGACTTTAAAAAAATATCTCCAAACGGTGGAAGAGTACAACAAACATCGAAACATTTTCATTGATTTTGTCTTTATTGGGACTGAACGCCGACTCGATTCGAAGATGGAAGTTGCCTTATTCCGCTTGATTCAAGAATCGGTCCAAAATGCATTAAAACATGCAAACCCAACTGAAATTCAAGTGAAGCTAGAAATAAACGAAACGAAAGTATTGGCTGTAATTAAAGATGACGGTGCAGGTTTTGATCCAACCATTAAGAAGGAAGGCTCCTTTGGAATTCGTGGGATGAAAGAACGAGTAGAACTTTTGGAGGGAAAACTTAAGATTTTATCAGACAAGGGTTGTGGTACAAAAGTATTGATCGAAATACCGATAAAATAAGTATTATGGACCTAGTTTCGTTTGTAAAATATCATTTACAATGAATATAAAGAAAAAGGGTGTCAAGCTAACGAGGTTTACTTTGGATACATATTGATAGTGTTGCCTAGCCATTGGAAAGAGGGGGAATGAATATGACTACAAAAATATTAGTCATTGATGATCATCAATTATATAGAGAAGGAATTAAAAAAATACTAGAGTTTGAGAAAAGCTTTGAGGTCGTAGGAGAAGGTTCAGACGGAGATCAAGTAATTGAACTTGTACGTAATCATAAACCCGATGTTGTAATAATGGATATAAATATGCCGAATATGAATGGTGTGGAAGCTACACGTCAACTTGTGAGAACTTTCCCAGACACAAAGGTTATTATTTTATCCATTCACGATGATGAAAACTATGTTACTCATGCTCTTAAGACTGGTGCAAGCGGTTATTTATTAAAGGAAATGGATGTAGATGCTTTAATTGAAGCGGTTAAAGTTGTGATTGATGGTGGCTCTTACATTCATCCGAAAGTAACTCATAACCTCGTGAAAGAATTCCGTCGTCTTGCCGAAACGGCCAATAAATACCAAGCAAGTGGTGGAGCTAACGTAAACTATGAAGTAAGACGTCCTTATCATTTATTAACTCGCCGTGAATGTGAAGTCTTGCAGCTATTAGCGGAAGGAAAAAGTAACCGTAAAATTGGAGAACGTCTCTTTATTAGTGAAAAAACTGTCAAAAACCATGTAAGTAATATTTTACAAAAGATGAATTGTGAAGACCGTACACAAGCTGTGGTAGAGGCAATTAAAAAAGGCTGGGTAGAGGTAAAAATTAGTTAATTATGATGAACGTTTTAACTGCTCCGATCTAGGGGCAGTTTATTTTTTTGGGAAAATTTTAACATAAGTATATATTAGGAACGGTTTTTTGAAAACCTTTTCAATAAATTGACAAAAAATGAAGGAAATCGTACATATTTGTAGAATTGTTTCCTGAGTAACCTCTTCCTAATTATCGTTATTAATAGTACAATGATACTTGTTTCTTTTTAGCACGACGTATAAATAAGATTAAAAAAAGGAGTGCATAATTTTGAAGACCGCTATTGTTACTGATAGTACGGCCTACATTCCAGAAGAGATTCGAATAGAACATCATATCCATATGATTCCGTTGAGTGTCATATTTGGAAATGAGTCATATAAAGAAGAAGTTGAAATGAAAGCGGAAGATTTTTACGAAATGATGCGTAGACAAAAAGAATTACCGAAGACTACACAGCCATCGACGGGGAAGTTTGTTGAATTATTCGAGAAATTAGCAAAAGATTATGATGCGATAATTAGTATCCATTTATCTAGTGGAATTAGCGGTACATATCAAGGGGCCGTTACTGCTGGTGAAATGGTTGAAGGGATTGACGTGTATCCTTTTGATTCTGAAAGCAGTTGTATGATTCAAGGGTTTTATGCATTGGAAGCAGCAAAATTGGCTCGTGAAGGTGTTAACCCTGAAGAGATTATGAAACGGTTGAACGAGCTGAAAGCGAAATCCTGGGCGTATTTTATGGTAGATGATTTGACGAATTTACAAAAAGGTGGTCGCTTAAGTGGAGCATCTGCTTTAATTGGTAGCTTGTTACAAGTGAAACCCGTTTTACATTTCGTTGATAAAGTCATAGTACCATTTGAAAAGATACGTACAAAGAAAAAGGCGCTAGCTCGTATAACAGAGCTGTTTGAAGAAGATGCGAAAAAAGGAACTCCGTTACAAGCTTGTGTCATCCATGCCAATCGTGAAGAAGAGGCAAAAGCATGGATTGCGGACCTTCAGGAAAAATTCCCGAATGTGGAGTTTACCTTAAGTTATTTTGGGCCGGTGATTGGAACGCATCTTGGTGAAGGTGCTTTTGGTCTTGGGTGGATGCCGAAATAACTTTTACCAACCTTATCATTTTTCTATGGGAACTTGTGTAAAACCTGTTCCCTTCTCCTCATTTTTTCCTTATCCTTGTTTCCTCATGATTTTCCTTTTCCGATTAGCAAGTGTTCATCTGTTTTTTCCATTACAATTTATGAAAGTTGGTGAGGTGGTTTTTTGTTATTTTTAAAACAAGATCAAGAACTTGTGCCGCAAGTGTTGGTTAAAGGGGAGCACGCGGATGGTGAAATTGTACGGATTGGTGATGTCGATGAAGTAATCGAAAAACCAATTGATTTTATGTTTCCGTTTAATCTGGATCTCCAACACTTTTTAAGTGGACGGAGTTTGTTATTAGAGGAAGTCCCTTTTTCGATCGAAGAAATTCATGAACATGTTCAACATGGTTATGTTGTATATCGACAAGGGATTTTATCTGAAGCTGGGGGTTATCGTTGTGGTCGGTGTGGAAATCGAGAAATGCAACTGTTTTATTCTTTTCGATGTTCTCGTTGTAAAAATGTATGTGTGTATTGTCGGCAATGTATTATGATGGGCCGAGTTACGCAATGTACACCGTTATTAGAATGGAAAGGACCGACGCCTACAATTCAATATAATGATGTTTTAGAATGGTCTGGAACCTTGTCTCCTTCTCAGGCAGAAGCGTCAGCAAAAATTAAAGAAGCAATTCGGGAACGTACGGATTTATTAGTTTGGGCGGTATGTGGTGCTGGAAAAACAGAGATGTTATTTGAAGGGATTGAAGAGGGGATGAGACTGGGTCTCCGAATAGCCATTGCAACCCCAAGGACAGATGTTGTTTTAGAATTGACACCCCGATTCCGCCGGGTTTTTCCAAAAGTTCCAATTGCCTCATTATATGGCGGGAGTGAAGATCGCCATTGTTTTGCCCCTCTTGTCATTACAACAACCCATCAATTACTCCGATTTAAAAAGGCTTTTGATGTCATGATTATTGATGAAGTCGATGCTTTTCCCTATGCTGCAGATGAAATGTTGCAACATGCGGCGGAGGCTGCTCGTACAAACAATAGTGCCCTTATCTTTTTAACCGCAACACCAAAGGAAGTTTGGCAACGGGAATGTTATAGTGGCAAGCGGAACTGTGTTATATTACCGGCTCGTTTTCACCGTCATCCTTTACCTATTCCGACGTTTGTATGGTGTGGCAACTGGCGAAAGGATATCGAAAAGGGCAAGATTCCGAAGTCTGTATTGAAGTGGTTTCAACAGCGGTTGGGTAGTGGAAAGCAGGCATTGATCTTTTTTCCTCATATTGAATTGATGGAGATGGCCTTGCCTCTCTTTCGTGAGTTTGATACTCGAATTGAATCAGTCCATTCCGAAGATCCTGCGCGTAAGGAAAAAGTGCAAGCCATGCGAGATTCTAAGATACCCATTTTATTAACGACGACCATTTTGGAGCGGGGGGTGACTTTTCCAAATATTGATGTAGCAGTAGTTGGTGCAGAAGATGACACGTTTACGGAAAGTACATTAGTGCAGATTGCCGGACGTGTTGGCCGCAGTCCCCAATATCCCGATGGGAACATTACATTTTTTCATCACGGACAAACGCGGGCAATGATTCGCGCACGAAATCAGTTACTACGGATGAATCGTGATGCTCGTTCGAAGAGATTGGTGGATGGGTGACAATTTGGTGGGGAGTGTTGGGAAATTCGCACACTTTTTTGGTTAATCGCACAGAATTTAGCAATTTCGCACGATATTTTTCTGATTCGCACACCTTTGAAGTAATTTCGCACATAATTTGTTGATTTCGCACACTTTCATAAGGATTTCGCACAAATTGTAGATATTCCCACTTGTACAAACGGTAGTTATCATCCAAATTCGTTATTTTTCCATTAAAAAAGTAGAAAATAGGGGGTATATGTAACAATGATCATTAAAAAACGTGAAAAATCACAATCTTTGCAAACATACGAGGTATTACTTGAAAGATTAGATATTTCTTTTCCTAAAAGAGAACTGATAGAAACTGATTATTTGATGTTTTTAACTGGTTTCAAAGGAGAAAAGTCGATTGATTACCCACTAACTTATCTGAATGAAAAATATTACCAAATCTTACATGACTTACGACTTTTTGATGGAAAACATTACTTTCAAATTGATACACTCATTGCGTCACAAAAACTATTAATTCCAGCTGAAATAAAAAATTACTCCGGTATATTAACATTTGACCCGGTTTTTAAACAACTCATTCGTAAAAACAATGATAAAGAAGAAGCCTTGCCGAACCCGGTTGTCCAAGTGAAAAGGCAGGCATACCATTTGAAACTGTGGTTGGAAAATTACAAATTTAAAAGTATACCGATAGAACCGATTGTCATCATGACAAATGAACGTGCCGTAATCAGGATGAATCATGCAAACAGTGAAGTTCCCCGAATTGTTACGACAACATCTACTTTCCCAGAAAAAATCGCTAATTTAGAAAGGCAATATTCAAAAGAATTTTTAACAAAAAAAGATTTGAGAAAACTGACTAGAAGATTACTCAAACATCATCAACCAAATAATAAAAATTTATTACAACAATATGGAATTTCAAAAGATCATGTTACGAAAGGTGTTAAATGTGATCATTGTAAACGATACAGCATGGAACGAGGTCATGGTCATTGGATTTGTGGAAACTGTGGTTATAAATCAAAACATGCGCATGTAAAGGCATTGCGTGATTATGCACTATTGTTTGGAACTGAAATTACAATCAAAGAGGCGATGGATTTTATGCGGATATCATCTCGTTTTACGATGAGAAGAATACTAGATTCCCTTGGATTTGCTAAGGAAATGGTAAAAAATAAACTCGTATACACGATTGAACTGGAAGATTTGTAATTTTGGATGTTTAATTTTGATAAAAAAGTAGAATTCGCACAAGATATTACATTTTCGCACAAAATTTGGTCTGTTCGCACACATTAACTGCCAATTCGCACAAGAAAATAGGATTTCGCACACAATTTTAATTTTCCGCACACTTTACTTCGAAATTCGCACAAAACCCCAGTATAAAACCGATAAATTTATGATTATTTAACAAAAAGGTGGTGTTTTTTATATGTTTTTATTCAAAAACCCCCTTTGCCTATACTGTTTTCAACCCATTACCCCTAATTACACGTGGAAAACAGTCTTTCTTGCACAACTTAATCGATCCATTTGCAGTCATTGTGAAAAACAAATTATAAAAATTACTGAACCGACTTGTCGGATTTGTCACCGACCAAAGAATGAATTAAATCAACAATTTTTCAAAGGTGAACTTTGTCTTGACTGCATTCGATGGGAAGATGCTCCGAAATGGAAGGGGACGCTCACAAAAAACATATCTATTTACGTGTACAATGACTTTATGGCTGAACTAATTGCGAAATTTAAATATCGTGGGGATTATGCCTTGGCCAAAGTCTTTGCGGAAGATATTCGACAAGCCCTTCAAATCTTAACATTTGATCTCATTGTGCCTATTCCTTTAAGTGAAGTGCGGCTATATGAACGAGGTTTTAATCAGGCTGAGGCACTTCTTCTTGAAGCTGGCGTTACACCGTCCCACATTCTGAAACGAACTCATACAGAAAAACAATCAAAGAAAAATCGACAGGAACGAATCCACTTGCCACAAGTGTTTCAAATTCAACCAAATTCCAATCAAATGGAAACGTCACAACCTACAACAAATGTAATAAAAAATAAACACATCTTACTCGTAGACGATATTTATACAACAGGATCGACCCTCCGTCATGCAGCACAAGTTTTAAAACAAGCCGGGGCAAAATCAATTCAATCCCTTACCCTTGCAAGGGGGTAAACACATATACATCATGGTCAAATTCAACAATGCTATTTCAAAAACAAAAACTTACACTTCAAATGGTGTACAATTCATCCTATCATCCTAACCAGATTAAACATTTTAGGACTTTTGGTCGATATAAATATAAAGAAAATTTTAGAAAGGTAGATCACAATGGATGTGGCCAACTGTTCGAAATGTAGTAGGTTATATATAAAAAATCCCGTCCGTGATATTTGTGATAAATGTTATAAAGAAGAAGAAACGGCTTACGATAAAGTTAGTACCTATTTAAAAAAGCGTGAAAATCGGACAGCGACGATGCTTCAAGTCGTTCAAGATACAGGGGTATCTGAAGATCTTATCCATAAATTTATCAAAAAAGGTCGTATTAAACTTGTCCAATTTCCAAACCTTACATATCCTTGTGAAACATGTGGGAACCCGATTCAAACAGGCAAACTTTGTGAGCAATGTTTGACTGAACTGCGAAAAGACTTGGAAATATTTGAAAGGGAAGAACAACGACAAAAAGAACTAGAGGAAAGAAAAGTATACTTTGTAGTTGATGAAAAGTTTAGAAAACATCAATAAAATCCATAAAATCCATTTAGTTTTACCTAGTCCAAAAGATTTGATCCATTACCGAAATAGTCAAATGTATTCATTTTGTTTGAAATTGCTTCCAGTCGTTAAACTTCCATCATGAAATGTCGATATAACATTTAGCTAAGAATGAACGAAAGTGAGGAAAAACAGATGAAAATACAAAACTACGGACCATCTGGCCTCAATCCTTATAAACGGGAGATGCAAACAACAGAAACATTAAAGAAAAACCCAACAAAAGCAAATGACAAATTAGAAATTTCTTCGGAAGCCCTAAAGCTTCAACAACAATCAACAGATCCAGTACGACAAGAAAAAATAAACAGTTTAAAAAAACAAATTCAGAACGGTACGTATCAAATTAATCATCAAGCATTAGCAGAAAAAATATACAATCATTTTCATAACAAAAAATAATATCGATCGGGTTTACAAATTTAAATAAGGAAAAGGTGAGGGCAATGGATTTTACAACTTTAATTACGATATTAGAAAAAGAGCTGACATTATACAAGAGTTTATATGAGATCACGATACAAAAAACGGACATCGTTAAAAAAGGTGATGTTCAAGCCCTCAATCAATTAATGACGAACGAACAAAAACATGTAACATCCATTACGGCTTTAGAAAAACAACGGATTACAGAATTAAATAAAATATTTCCGGAAAGAAAAGAGAACTTACCAACAATTAGTGAATGTATTCAAGTCGCCCAAGGCAACCAAAAAACAAAATTACAAGAGATCTTTCAACAATTAGTTAAAATCTTAGAAGAAATAAAAGAACAAAACAGACTGAACCATGAACTTGTCAAACATTCACTTCAGTTTGTTAACTTCTCACTTAATCTGTTCCGACCTAAATTCACCAACTATAATTATGGACCGAATACTGACAAGCAACAAACAACGACATCATCCATATTCAATTCTGAAGTTTAAATAGAGATCGGAGGCACAAGCATGGTATCTACATTCCATGGACTAGAAACGGCAAAACGAGCGTTAACTGCCAGTCAATCAGCGCTATATACAACAGGCCACAATATTTCCAATGCCAATACACAAGGTTACACAAGACAGCGGGTTGATTTTCGAACAACGAATCCATACAACGCACCATATGGACAAATTGGAACAGGTGTCGAACCAGGACAAGTGATTCGAATTCGGGAAAACTATCTCGATGTGCAATATCGTACAGAATACAATAAATTCGGATATTATAGTTCCATTTCTCAAGCATTGGCCAAAATGGAAGATATCATTCATGAACCTTCTGATACCGGGCTTCAAGCGGTAATGGATAAATTTTGGAATTCATTACAAGATTTGGCGAACAACCCGCAAAACTCAGCAACACGGCAAGTCGTTGCATCAAATGGAAAAATGTTTGCGGAAACGTTGAATTATTATTCTAACTCTTTAGTGCGGATTCAAAGTGATCTTGGTCAAGAAATTGATGTAAAAGTCGGAGAAATTAATGCCATCATTTCCCAAATTGATGAATTGAATAAACAAATTGCAACGGTAGAACCCCATGGAAAATTACCGAATGATCTTTACGATCGGCGAGATCTTTTAGTAGATGAACTATCCAAACTCATTAATATTGAAGTCAATACTGTTATTCCGAAGCAATACGGCCAACCATCAAGAACCGCTGTCGGTCTTTATGAAATTCGTATCGTTCATGCTAATGGTTCGGACTATGGAGAAGGAATTAAACTACTTGAAGTAAATGCTACAAATGGTCATTCAAACATCAATCAACTAAGCGTTGAAAAAGGGGATAAGGGAGCAAATACTCTGGTTTCGGCTATTAAAGTGGCAGGAAAAGAAATAAAAGACCTTGGCTTTGGCGGTGAACTCGGCGGTTTAATTAAAAGCTATGGTTACCAATTACCTGGTGAAGTCGGCTCAGGCTATTACCCTGACATGTTAGAGAACTTAAATAAACTAACGTTTGCCTTTGCGATGGAGTTTAATCATATTCATACACAAGGATATGGATTAGGTGAGAGCAATAATGCGCCTATCTTCTTTGACTTTGGCAGCAATGCAATAAACAATAGCTATGAATATGATCCAACCATACATTATGCGCAAATGATAAAGGTAAATGAAGAGATTATTTCTGATCCATCAAAAATTGCAGCAGCCTTTGAAGAAGGTGGCTATTCTGGCGATAATGATAATGCCTTCCGTTTAGCAGATATATTTACAAAGGATTTCGGTGACTACTTTAAAGATAAAACAGAAGAAACACAGTTAGGATCAGTTCCAAAGGGGCTCACTGGCAATTTTAAAACCTTTTATGCGGGACTTGTTGGTGACTTAGGTGTCAATGCGCAAAGTGCCAATCGAAATCGAGACAATGTTCAAGTACTCGTTGACTCGGTTGATTATAACCGGCAATCAATATCCGGTGTATCCCTGGATGAAGAAATGACAAATCTTGTTACGTTCCAACATGCTTATAACGCATCGGCACGCATGATTACAGTGATTGATGAAATGCTTGATCGGATTATTAATAGTACAGGTATTGTTGGTCGTTAAATTGAAGGAAAAGGTAAAAAAAGGCGGTGAAACACATGCGGGTAACCCAATCGATGTTATCAACGAATATGCTACGAAACTTAAGTAATAGTTATAACAAACTTGGCAAACTCCAAGAACAGTTAGCAACACAGAAAAAAATTAATCGGCCGTCCGATGACCCTGTTGTTGCAATGCTCGGGGTTGGGTATCGTGGTGACTTGAACCAAGTGCAACAATTTAACCGAAATATTAGTGAAGTGAATAATTGGCTTGAAACGACAGACGATGCGATCGCAGAAGGAATTAGTGCCTTGCAACGGATTCGTGAACTCACCCTTCAAGCTACAAACGGTACATATGATGAAGGACAAAGAGAAGCCATTGCCGTTGAGCTCAAACAACTTCAAGAACAACTGTATACAATTGCCCGCACCCAAGTGGGCGATAAATACATTTTTAATGGAAAAAATACAAATCATGCTCCTGAAATTGTGAAAAATACCGATGAAACAATAAAAGAAGTGAAGTTTAACGATGGTGTCATTAATATTGAAATTTTTGATGGAATTACAATTGATGTGAATACAAGTGGAAAAACTCTATTTGAAAACTTACTTCACGAAGATGGGACGTTATCGCAATTAATTAAAAAATTGGAAGATCCAAACGTCAAAGATGAAGAAATCGGTGATTTTTTATCGAAAATGGATCAACATATTGATATCTTTTTAAAAGAGCAGGCACGTGTTGGTGCGAAACAAAACCGTGTGGAAATGATGGAAGACCGGATTGCGCAACAAGAAGTAACAGCGACAAAAATTTTATCTGAAAATGAAGATGTGGATATGGAACGAGTGATTACGGAGTTACTCACTCAAGAATCTATTCACCGAGCTGCTTTATCGGTTGGAGCAAAAATAATCCAACCAACCCTAGTTGACTTTTTACGATAAGCTATTCAAAAGGAATAGCTTTTCTTTGTAATTTCAGTGATTCGGGGGATTATTATGAGATTACCACAAATTCGACTTGAATCTACGTTTATAAAAACGGGTTTGCACATTCAAAAACCCACTCAAACAATTGAACAACCGAAGGCGATCCAATCGATTGAGCAGCCTAAGGCTGAATTAGAAATCAATACAGTACCTGGAAAACTTACCATCGACCAAACGGAGGCTAAGGCACAATTAGGATACAAGACGATCCCAAGAATCATTTCTGAATCTGCTCAAGAAGGGAAGAAAGCTGTACTGGAGGGTATCGGTCGACGAGCAAGAGAAGGCGACCAATTCATGAGAATTGAAAATAAAGGAAATCCTTTACCACAAATTGCCGAGGCGTATGCGTATAAAGAAAAACAATTTGGCATCGGTTGGATTCCATCCCACGGTAGTGTAAAACTACACTATATTAAAGGGGAAGTGCAAGTGAAGGCAACACCAAGAAAACCGATCATTGATGTGCAAATACAAAAACCAATTCATGAGTATACACCAGGTGATGTTTCAGTCTATGTAGAGCAGAAAAATGCATTGCATATTGACTTTGTCCATCTTTTTAATGAAACTATATAATTAGCAGGTGAAATAATGAATATTCAAACAAAGTATTTTAATGAATTGACGATTAATAAAAAGGATATTCTCCACTTTGAATACGGATTACCAGGTTTCATAAATGAAAAACAATTTGTTTTATTGCCTTTATCGGAAGAAAAGGTTTATTTTGTTTTGCAATCGGTCCAAACTCCTGAACTTGCCTTTGTGGTCACCAATCCGTTTTTGTTTTTTAAAGATTATGATTTCGAGCTTGATCGTGCAACCGTTCATTCCCTTGAAATTAAGGAGCCATCGGATGTTGCTGTTTATTCTATTTTAACGTTACAAGATCCATTTGAGCATACGACAGCTAATTTACAAGCCCCTGTAATTGTTCATGTAAAAAATAAAAAAGCAAAACAGGTGATTCTAAACGATGATAAATATACGACAAAACATGCATTGTTTCAAGAATCCCCTATATCTGTAAAGGAGTGAGCCGATGCTAATTTTATCACGTAAAAAAGGTGAATCCATCCAAATTGGGGATGGAATCGAAGTAAGAATTGTGGCTGTTCAAGGTGACCAAGTAAAAATTGGCATCGATGCTCCAAAACACGTTGACGTCTTTCGTAAAGAAATTTACGACCAAATCCAAGGAGAAAACAAACAAGCGACTGCTTCTTCTAATTTAATTAAGCTCATTCCTAAAAAAACTAAACAATAATTCTTTTCAAAGAAAGGCTAAACACCTTTCTTTTTTTGTCGATATAAGTAATGAAAGGATAAAGATCCTAAAAAAGCATGTTCACAAGGCGTGAACGAATCATGCAAGAATGAAATTTTGCTTATGCGTATTAATCACCTTATTTCAACACTGAATACGGGTGTCCGTTGAAAAATGCAAACAATGCACAAATGAAATCATGAATAAGTTTAGATGAAGCGATTAATAAAAGATTTTCCATTCAAAATTGGATTTAGAGCTATTCTTATTTAAATAAAGCAAATCAGAAAAACAGGAGTTGAACCGTTTAATAGATGCTAATTTTGGTAAAAGAAATGATGGCACAAACAAAGGAATGTATCTTAGAATGAGCATCAACAAATGTTTGCTCAAGCTAACCAATTACCAAGGTGTGCTAAAACTGCTTCGTAAAAGTTTTAGAAATATTTTTAGACTCTAGTATAACTAGAGTCTCTTTTTAAAAACTAACTGAGTCTAGAGTGATTTACAAATAAATTATAACAAACGAAAGACTTATTTGAAAAGGAAGTGTCTATGTGAAGAACCAACCAGATCCAAAACTAATACAAGTAAGAAAGATTATAGACACAATGTTAGAAGCGTCAGAACATCTTAGAACCTTAATTAAAAATAAAGATTTAAAAAACAGTATATTTATATTTGGCTCAATAGTTCAAGGATTTGAATCAATTGAAATATTTTTGAAAACTTCTAAGTTAGATAGAGGGTTAAAGACAAGAAAGAATATTGAGCAGAATATTTTATACTTCGCAAAAGAATTAGAGAGAGGTAATATAACAAAATTATTAGAGATTATGCAGTTCTCATTAATCCCAAATATAAGAAAGCTTAAAGGAAATTTTGATGATGACAATAAGGATAGACAATTTATTATCGGAGTATATTTAGATCATGTTAATCCAATAGAGGTACTACCTGAGGCAAGAACATTGGCATTAATAAAAGAGGCCAAAAAAAGAAATGCAGAAATATTTTTCTTTTCGTCAAATGATGTGAATCTTAAGGAAAAACAAATTTATGGAATGACTAAAATAGACGGAAAGTGGCAAAAAAAGGATTTTCCACTTCCAGATGTAATAAACAATGTAGGAGTAGTAACAAAAGGTAGACAATCTAGTATTGAGAGAAATTTAAGAAAACTGATTCCTTTTACAACTTTTGCGATTGGAGATAAGTTTTATTTGGTAAAGAAATTAGTTGAGTCTGGAAAATATGCACATTTGTTAGCACCTTTTAAAGTTGTGACGGATATAGATATTGTCTTAAAATTCTTAGAACATAATGATCAAGCTGTTTTTAAACCATTGCGTGGTGCTCGCGGAGAAAATATATATTATTTAGAAAAAAATGGTCGTAAACATACTCTATATAATCATACTAAAAAGAAGCAGCTAGATATAGAAGCACTCGAAAAATGGGTATATGATGTAATTTTAAAGAGGAAAAATACATATATGATTCAAAAATATATCAATGCCCGAACAAAATCAAATGAACCATTTGATATTCGTGCTCATGTTCAAAAAGATGGAGAAGGCAAATGGCAGATAACGAAAATTTATCCAAGGATTGGAAATAAAAAAAGCATCCTTAGTAATATAAGTCGTGGAGGGAGAACTGAGGATATAGAATCATTTTTTGAAAGTCAATTTGATAATAAAGGTAGTTTATACTTAAAAAAGCTACTACAGTTATCAATGGACCTCACTTGGCATATTGATAAATTACACGGGCTGGCATTGGATGAACTGGGATTAGACTTAGCAATAGATAATAACGGAAGATTTTGGTTGCATGAGGCTAATATAGGTCCACAAACTACTTATCATGAGGAAGAACGAGCAGTTAATACAATAGGTTATGCATTATATCTAGCAAAGAATAAAATATTCCATACTAATGAGTTTGAAATATTAAATTTACCGAAAGATCAGTTTAGTATTAAGACAAATGATTTAGATATAGCAAAGTTAGAACATGATATTACAGTTGGTATGTTAGTGGGAGAAGAAGAAATTAACGAATTAACTATTGCGTGTGCATATGTTGCTAATTATGAAAATGTGAATTTTTTTTACTTCACACCTAAAGATATTGATTTTAATGAAGGTTTAATTAGGGGACATTTTTATATTGACCATAAATGGGTACCAAAAATTGTTAAGTATCCGGATGTCATTTATGATCGTTTGCGTTTAAGAGGAGTAAAAGGTTTTGATTTTATTTACCAAGAGTTTGAAGGTATTCCTATAACAAATGAGTTTTATGGAAATTCAATAAATAAATTAAAAGTTTACGATAGACTAAAAAATACTGGTGTTTTCGATGATATCATTATACCTTACAAAAAAATTGAAAGATTGAAAGATATAAAAAACTTTATTGATAATTATAATAAAATAATTATAAAACCAGAGGTAGGATCATTTGCGAACGGTTGGATCTACGTCAAGTTTTTGGACACAAAAAGATTAAGTTTTTTTGCACAACAACCATTCATGGATTGTTCCACGTCCCAAGTAGATTGTCAAAGTGAAAAGATCCTTTGACAATCTACTTGG
>NZ_JAOUSE010000031.1:0-37519 GCF_025660415.1 Pallidibacillus thermolactis | reverse complement strand
ACTGGACATGGAAAAGACCATGTCCAGCCTAAATAAGATAAGAATCTTAGAAAATGATGAGCAAAAAAAGACAAATCCCAACTCAAATGAAGCATTTGAGTTGGGGTTTGTCGACAGTCTGAAGCTGTCCTATAGGACAGCTTTCCTTCATTTATGCTAATAGCATCTTTTCTAAATATTCGGCAATCCCATCTTCCTCATTCGTTTTTGTAATATCTTTTGCAACTTCTTTCAACGGATCAATGGCATTTCCCATTGCAACACCGTAATGTGCATATTCAATCATTTCTAGATCATTATCTTCGTCACCAAAGGCAATTACACGTTCCTGTGGAATGTTATAATATTCAGCGACTTTTTTTACACCTACAGCTTTGTTAATTCCAGCTTTTACAATTTCAATAACATGAAAAGGGGAAGCCCAACTTCTATGTTCGACAAGTTCTGCCTTCGTTTCGGCTAAATAATCGTTCACCCGTTTTAAATTGTTCTCATCGGCAGCAATAAGTAAACTTGTCGGATCATATTTTAAATATTGACGTAAATCACCTGTTGTAATCTTTGGCTGACCCATTGTAAAAATATCAATGAGTTTTTCATCGTGATAATGTAAGAAGATGTTATCCATTACTTCAGCCACTATGTTTTTAATATTATACTCGATGGAAGCATCAACAATGTCTTTTACCACCGTTAAAGGTAACGCTTCATGGTAAACGCCCCAATCTGCATCTAATGGATGATGTACAAAGGCACCGTTAAAATTGACAATCGGCGTTGTTAAATTTAATTGTTTATAATAAAGCTCGCTGGCACGATAAGGTCTGCCTGTTGAAATCATGACAATATGACCTTCTTTTTGCACTTGATCGAGCACTTTTTTCGTTCTTTCTGAAATTGTCTTATCATCTTTCAATAAAGTTCCATCTAAATCTAATGCAATTAAAAATCGTTCGCTCATCTTTGTAATCCAACCCCCTTGATTTTTAGCAATTATACCATATTCATGTTAAACTTGTATTAAAATAATGTTTATTGATAGAACTTATGGAGGAAGCAATGATTATAATCGATAAAAAAACGGTAGCCAATATTCCACTTTTAGAAGTTGTAAAACAAGAATTTATTCAGGAAAAATGCGCAACTGTATTTTTTCTCCACGGTTTCAGCAGTATAAAAGAAAACAATTTACACTATGCCTATTTATTAGCAGAGAAAAATATTCGCGTCGTTTTACCTGACGCGATGTTTCATGGTGATCGAAGTGAGTCACTTTCGATTGAAAAATTAGCGTTCCATTTTTGGAATATCATCCTTAAAAATATCGAAGAATTAGATCAATTAAAAAAGGCTTATATTGCACATGGTTGGACAGCTGAGAATAAAATTGGAGTTGTAGGTACATCGATGGGGGCTATCACAACATTAGGAGCATTAACCCAATATGACTGGATTAAATGTGCCGTTAGTTTAATGGGCAATCCTTGTTATGATCAGTTTGCCCGTTATTTAGTCGAAAAGGTAAAGGAGCAAGGGATTACATTACCTTTAACAGAATCACAATTGGAGGAAGAATATAAGAAAGTAAGTCGCTTTGATTTAAGCAAACAGCCTGAGAAATTAAAAGAAAGACCATTATTATTCTGGCACGGGAAAAAGGATCCAGTGGTTCCATATCATTATGCATACGATTTTTATCAAAATATGAAGGAATTGTATTCTGGTCATGAAGAAGACTTACAATTCATTTTGGATGAACACGGAGAGCATAAAGTTTCTCGTGAAGGAGTGCTTGCCACTGTTCGGTGGTTTGACAAATATATACATTAATTTTAAGTAACAAGATTTTATTTTTTTCGCTTGTTTGATATGATAAAGATAGTATGGAAAGGAGTTGAACGCAATGGATGAAGCGTTGAAAGAAAATTTGTTAGGTGCACTTGAACAAGTGATTGACCCTGAATTAGGTATAGATATTGTAAACTTAGGTTTAGTTTATGATGTAGATTTAAAAGATGATGGGACCGCTGTTATAACGATGACTTTGACTACGATGGGTTGCCCTTTAGGTCATATTATTTCAGATCAAGTGAAAATGGCGCTTTCAGATATTCCGGAAGTAAAGGATACGGAAGTAAACATTGTGTGGAATCCTCCATGGACAAAGGATCGGATGAGCCGTTACGCTAAAATTGCCCTAGGAATTCCAGATTAATGTTAGACCAAAGACGTCGAGTATTTTCTCGACGTCTTTTTTCGCTAAAAATTGCCTATTTCTCCATTCATGTTTCTTTCGATTTCGCAAAAGATAAAGATAGAAACATGGAAAGGAGGATTTTTATGGGTGAGATGAGACAATTCCGTCCAGGATATAAAGCACCAAATGATGGTATTTATATAGAAGTCGGAGAACAAGGTGATTCTGTTATGAATCCGAAGCAAGTAAGATTAGCAAAAGGAGATCCTTTTCCCGAAACGTCTAACCATAATCGGAAATGGGTTAAGAAAAGTGGTCAATAATTAGAATCGGTTTTAATTGGTTCATTTTTATCATGAAAAAAAAGAGCACTCCTTCTGGTATAGCACCCACTTTTAGAGGTGCCACCATGTTAGGAGGCTCTTTTTTTAGGCTTCTTGTTCTGTTTGATCTTCGGGTGTAATGGCTGCAATTAGATAAGCGAGGACAGCGATCCCTACACCTAAAATTGATGCATCAACAAAATTATATGTTGCACCGAGAATGGAACCGCCGACATAAGTGATCATATGACCAAATAAAAATAACCAAAACAGTGTTGCGATAAATCTCATGATTCCACCTTCTTTTATTCTCTTATGTAGCGTATATATAAAAATAATAACATAAATTTGATTTGAAAACGAGTATTTTTGTAATGGGTTTCAAATAAGGTTCAATGCCTTTAAATGAATTAGCAAATCATATAGAAGTTGAATACAGTATAAAAGAGTCATTAATCTATGGAACATATGCAAAAGCATATTATCATGGTAAAAATAGAGGGGTTAAGAATGAATTACCGAATCTTCACTTTAAATAATGAATTATGTATCATCCACTATCCATATAAACCAAATGGGTTTGGTGTATTAATAATTGGAGGTAAAGAGCAGTATGTCGAACAAAATAAAAGCAATTGGTTAGATAACTACAACCGACGTAATATTTTAGAGGCATTGATGGCTGAGGGATATACTGTCTTTTATAGTAACTTTGGTAAAGAACATATGGGAAATGAACGGTCAATTGAACAAGTGAAAGATCTTTATGAATATGTAAAAAGAACAGAAATTTTAAATGAGAAAATTCATATTATTGCCGAAGGAACAGGAGCTTTGATTGCGTCCAATCTCCTTGAAAATAAAGCAGGAATGATTCGGTCCATTGTTTTTATTAACCCTATATTTTCATTAAATTGGTTACTTGATTTATTGAAAAATCAACCGTTTATGTATAAAAGAGCGTTAAAAGTAATTGCAGATGCTTATTCTATACATGAAGATCAATGTGAGAAACTAATCAAAAAGAAAGATGGAAAAGTTATTTTACACAAATTACCGTATATTATTATTCATATACTTGAACATGGCATACAAGATAATGAATGGATTCAATTATATAAAAGACATTTTAAAAATGACATCGGCAATATTCAAGTGCTTTTACCTGAAAAGCGTTCACGAATACTTTACTATGCCAAACAATTATTTAAAGAAGCTGAAATCGTGTTATAACTTGTTTATTCAAAAAACATAAAAATTTGAGGTGGGGGAATGGATCATTATTATATTTTGGGAGCGGATGGATTTTTAGGTTTTGAAGTATGTCTACAGCTATTAAATGAAGGTTATAAAGTGACTCATATCCCTCTTAATGAAAGACCTTTTCCTGAAGAAAAACTACTATATATCGGCAGAAACAGTAATTTTCAAATAATTGAAGGGAAAATTGAACAATGTCTTCCGGAGTACAAACATCTCATTATCCCATTTTATGATTGGTCAACATTTTACTCAAGTGAAGAGACTTATGAGAAAAGAGTCCTTCAAATTGTTCAATCGCTTAATCCTTTTAAACAAATTACTTGTTTACTACACGAGACAATTAATTTTAAGTCAATTTTTGAAAACCTAGGCGCAAAGAACGTTGTTAAAGTGTACTATCCGTACTTATATGGGACGAATATACCGAAAGATTCCTTGTTTTATCAAGGACTAACGAAAGAAAATATCGAAAGCAATTTAAATATATTAAATGTGATTGATGCAGCAAGTGAAACAATAAAAATTTTAACAACTGCAAAAGAGGGAACGTTTGTTTTGAAAAATAAAAATAAGAAAAGATGGCAAGAATGTTTGCATTCATTTATAGATGTTAAATCACATACTGAAAGTTCTCCTAATATAGATATTGGAAAGGAGTACAATATAATAGAGATTGAAGAAAATAAAGAACATGCATCTTTTCCAAAAAGCATGAAAAAGTTCATCGAAAATGATCTTCAAAAAGCTTAGTCTCACTGTTTGGTGGGACTTTTTTTATATTTTGTCTATTTTTATCGTTTTCTATAAAAAACAATAAAAAGGATTGAATAAAGTAGAATTTTACGCTAATATTAGTACCAAGTCATAATATTTGCTAATAAAGTCAATGGTTAGAAGGTATAGATTAAATAGTTCATGATATGGAGAGTGAATGAAATGAATGCTGGAATCCTAGGAATTGGTCGTTATGTACCGGAAAATGTGGTAACCAACTTTGATTTGGAAAAACGAATGGATACATCGGACGAATGGATTCGGACTCGGACTGGAATTCAAGAAAGAAGAATTGCAAGTGACGATATTGGTACTTCAGATATGGGATATTTTGCAGCGATTAAAGCGTTGGAAGATGCTGAGATAAGTGCACAAGATATTGATTTAATCTTAGTGGCAACCGTAACACCAGATCATTCATTTCCCTCTGTTGCTTGTATGGTTCAGGACAAATTAGGTGCAAAAAACGCAGCTGCTATGGATGTAAGTGCTGCTTGTGCAGGTTTTATGTACGGTATGATTACTGCGAAGCAATTTATTGAGTCAGGCGCTTATAAACATGTGCTCGTAATTGGTACAGAAAAACTATCGAAAATTACGGACTGGAATGATCGGAGTACTGCTGTTCTTTTTGGTGATGGGGCAGGAGCAGTAGTCATGGGACCAGTTTCAGAAGGAAGAGGCATTCTATCCTTTGAATTAGGAGCTGATGGATCTGGTGGAAAACATTTATATCAAGAAGAATACATCGTCATGAACGGTCGCGAAGTATTTAAATTTGCTGTTCGTCAGATGGGTGAATCTGCCCTTAATGTTATTGAAAAAGCAGGTTTAACAAAAGAAGATGTGGATTTCTTAGTACCGCATCAAGCCAATATCAGAATTATGGAGGCTTCAAGACAAAGACTTGAATTGCCAGTAGAAAAAATGTCAAGTACGATTGCGAAATACGGAAATACATCCTCCGCATCGATTCCGATTTCATTAGTGGAAGAGATTGAAGCAGGAAAAATACAAGATGATGATATTATCGTAATGGTCGGTTTTGGTGGCGGCCTAACATGGGGTGCCATTTGTTTGAAATGGGGGAAATAAAATTCCCGGTACAGTAGATGATTATCTATGTTTGTCTTTTTATAAATGGTAATATAGAAAACGATTAATATGAATAATAAAGGAGTTGTCCATTATGGAAAAGCGCAGGGTTGTGATTACCGGTATTGGTGCGGTTTCCCCTTTAGGTAATGATGCCTATACATCATGGGAAAATGCCGTAGCAGGAAAAAATGGTATTGGTCCGTTAACACGTGTGAATGCAGATGATTTTCCGGCAAAAGTGGCAGCGGAAGTAAAAGATTTTGATCCAACAAATTTTATTGATAAAAAAGATGTACGGAAAATGGATCGTTTTACTCATTATGCTGTTGCATCGGCTTTAATGGCAGTTCAAGATTCGAATTTAACGATCGATGATAGCAATGCGGACCGAGTTGGTGTTTGGATTGGTTCTGGTATTGGTGGTATGGAAACCTTTGAGAAACAATTTGAGTCGTTCTTAAATAGAGGATATCGTCGAGTAAGTCCATTTTTCGTACCGATGATGATCCCGGATATGGCTGCTGGACAAGTTTCCATTTTCCTAGGAGCTAAAGGGTTTAATTCATGTACAGTTACAGCTTGTGCAACAGGAACGAACTCGATAGGTGATGCTTTTAAAGTCATTCAACGGGGCGATGCGGATGTGATGATTAGTGGAGGTACAGAAGCTCCGATTACGCGCATGTCCATTGCTGGTTTCTGTGCAAATACTGCCCTTTCCAAAAATCCAGACCCAGAAACAGCCAGCCGTCCATTTGATAAAGAACGGGATGGTTTTGTTATTGGTGAGGGTGCAGGTATTGTCGTTTTAGAAGAGCTAGAACACGCGTTAAAACGTGGTGCTAAAATCTATGCCGAAGTTGTAGGTTATGGTGCAACAGGTGATGCTTATCATATTACAGCTCCAGCTCCTGAAGGAGAAGGCGGTGCGCGCGCAATGAAAATGGCCATTGATGATGCAGGAATTACACCGGACAAAATAGGTTATATTAATGCCCACGGTACAAGTACGGACTATAATGATAAATTTGAAACAGCTGCAATTAAGAAAGTGTTTGGAGATCATGCTTATCAATTAGCTGTAAGTTCGACGAAGTCTATGACAGGTCATTTATTAGGGGCAGCAGGTGCTGTGGAAGCCATATTTACTGCCATGGCACTGAAGGAAGGAATTTTACCACC
The DNA here is from genome assembly GCF_025660415.1 of Pallidibacillus thermolactis. Taxonomy (NCBI): domain Bacteria; kingdom Bacillati; phylum Bacillota; class Bacilli; order Caryophanales; family Bacillaceae; genus Pallidibacillus; species Pallidibacillus thermolactis. The sequence continues at coordinate 30,682 of NZ_JAOUSE010000031.1, read as the reverse complement.
GACAATGAACTTAAAAAATCCAGATCCGGACTGTGACTTGGACTATGTACCAAATGAGGCAAGAAAAGTAAACATCACATATGCAATGAGCAATTCCCTTGGATTTGGTGGTCATAACGCTACATTGGTACTGAAAAAATATGAATAATAACGTATCGAATATAAGAGTCAGGTATTGATTACCTGGCTTTTTTGTATCTAAAAAATCAGTTTCGCTCGTTACTACGGATAAAAAGGGTGGAACCACGGATAAAAAGGGTGGAACCACGGATAAAAAGGGTGGACTACGGATAAAAAAGGTGGAACTACGGATAAAAAGTGTTGGACTACGGATAAAAAGTGTTGGACTACGGATAAAAAAGGTTGAACTACGGATAAAAAGTGTGGAACTACGGATAAAAAGTGTTGGACTACGGATAAAAAGAGATTCCCTAAGGATAAATCGAGTTTCACTCAGGAAAAAACAGTATTTGCCAAATGCCTTAAATTAGGTAAATAAGATGGACCATCTCAAATTTTTTAAATATAAATAAGTATATGAGATTGCTTACTTCAAGTTATAAGGGGGAATTGACTTGGGATTATTCGGACTGATTTATGGTTAGAGGAAGCACTTGAAAATCCTAGGCAGATTCTTAATGAGCTAAGTGGCTATTTTGAAGGTTTACCTGAACAACAAATTGCAACATTCCTATCTAATAAAGGCTATCATCCATTACGTACAGATCGATTGACGATTGAATTTTTAAAGAATCATCATGTATGGGATAAAACGAAGCAATTGTTGCAAAAGTATAAAAAGGAATGGTCGGGCTCTGATGTTCCAATCTTTATCTTTCCTATTCCATCATCCATGTTTCGTCAGGGGGACAAAAACGGGTATTCCTTTGAAGATAAAATGTTTTTATTTTTACCTGCCAATATATCTGATGAAGAGTTAGAAGCGTTATTCGTTCATGAATATCACCATATTTGTCGATTAAAAAAGACAGGCAAACGTGTATTAGAACATACATTGCTCGATTCAATTATCATGGAGGGATTAGCAGAACATGCCGTGCTTGACTATTGTGGTAAACAATACTTATTAAGATGGAATAGTCTATATAGTACAGAAGCATTGGAAAAAATTTGGATAATGGAATATAAGCCGAACTTAAATGTGAAATATGGTGAAAGGCTCCATGGACAGTTGTTGTATGGCCGCCCGTTTTCGCGTCCGTTATTAGGATATACGATGGGATTTTATCTTGTAGATCGGTATCGTAAAAATAATGAAAACTTTTCAATTCCAAGTTCAATCTCTGTCCCTTCAGAGCAATTTATAATTTAGTAAGCATGTTAAATTTTATCCATTTAATCTGTAGAATTCTTGTTAAACAGGAATAAATTGACACACTTCGGACAATACTGTACTCAAATAGGTTATTAAGTGAGGGGTTTGAAATGATGTATTTACATGATGTCTGGGTGAATTGGTTTGAAGGGGAAGAGAATGGTTATAGTGTTTGTCATTTCCATGAATGGAAAAAAGATGATCCGATTGAATTATTAGATCAAGTACCTGTATTAAAAGTAACAAATGAATTATATCATTATATCGAAAATGACCTCGCAGATTTACCGGAAAGTTTATTAAACGACGTCTATCAAAAAGCCTATTTACGAAAAAATCACGAACGGATTCAATTGGACTATTGTTTCATCGTAACAGATGGTCTTGGTATTTTGGCAGTTGATACGCTTGGTTACCAAATACCAATGCGGAAAAGTCGAATCATACCTCGCCAAGAACAACTTGTCTATGAAATGGTAGCTGAAGAAAAACCGATGGACTATTCCTTTACAAACAAATCGAAAAAAGAATACCATATTTTATCACCAGAACCACGGTTAATGTTAGGATTAACTCGTAAAGAACGTCATATGAAACAGTTATTATTTATGGCTCTTGATCATTTATATACATCAAAAAATACAGCACAAGTCCGGTATTGGTATACTGAATGGGCTCCTGAAAAATACTCAGATATTCGTACAAAATCCTTTGAAGAAGTATGGAATCAATTATATGAAGAAGTAAAACATGGTTGGACAGAAAAACATGAAAACTTATGTGAAGGTTTAATAAAAGGGGAGCCATTTTTTGAAAAACTTTGGGAAATGCAAAATGGATCAAAAGTAAATTAAGTTTTCAATGAGATTGGGAATGTATGAGACCATACATTCCTTGTTTTTATTGAAAGGGTTTGAAAAGATACTAAAACTAAGAAACACCCAAAAACATGATGTGTTCTTGGGCTTGTGTAATAAGACTTATCTATTTTTATAAACACTTTTCATTTCCGAATTGATAGATGACAAAAACTCATTTGCTTTTTCTTTTGGTGCTTTCGTCATTAAGCTTACAATAATAAATATTATTGTCGATAATGTGATTGCCCAAATACCGGATGCAATGCCAAAAGGTTTATTTCCTGATAATTCAATGTAAATGACTAAAAGTCCTGTTACTATGACGCTAGCATTCACTCCTGCTGCGGTTCCACGCTTCCAAAAAAATGTTCCGAATAGGGCGGGTACTGTTACAAGTAAACCAGCCGAAGATGCAACAGATAATACAGCTATTAAGTTCATTTCCATTTGTGCAAATAAATAGGCGAGTACAGCAATGACAGGAATAACAATTTTACCAACAAGTAATTGTAACTTATCATTGGAACCTTTTGAAACATTACCGAACACATCCCGAGCAAAAACCGAGGATAGTGTGAGCAATATGGAATCAATTGTTGAAATAGCTGCTGCCATAATACCAATCATTACTATTAATGCTAACACTGGTGGTACTAAATCAGATGCAAGTAGTGTTGGGGTTGCTAAGTCTGCTGTTTCTAATCCTGGAAAAGCAATGGCAGAAGAGAAACCCCAAATGACGGCAACAAGTGTATAAATAAATCCAAAAAACATAAAGCCCATAATCATTTTACGTAGGCCACCTAAAGAATTTGGCATAAACATTCTTTGGCTCACTTGTGGGTTAGAAATACTAAAGAAAAACCATGGAATCGTTAGTCCTAAAAACGTCCAGATATTAAAATAACCATTACCTGGTACAGTTAATAAATCTGGCATTTCGCTTTCCAGTGTACCAAAAAAGCCTGCAAAACCACCTAAACGGTAAATAATAATTAAAACAACAGTTGTGGCAGTAATAATCATAAATAAAGCTTGTAACGAATCAGTCCAGGCTACAGAACGAATACCTGCAACATAAGAGAATATGATTGCTAAAATTGTCGCAATTAAAACACCGGTTGTATATGTAATACCGCCATCTGTCATTCCGACTAATAAGTAGCCAATACCCGATAATTGAACAGCACTATATGGTATTAAAAATATACAGCTTGCGAATGCAATAATGACTGAAACAGATTTACTTTGATAACGATCACCGAGCATTTCATAGGGCGTAACATAGCCGTATTTTTTACCGGCAAACCAAAATCTTGGCCCAAAAAAGGCAACTAGTGATACACCCATTAAGTAAATCAATTCAAAACCTAAAGCACCTACACCGCCGGCATATGTTAAACCTGCTAATCCAACTAACATAAAGGCACTATAAGTTGTTGCGCTATAACTAAGGGCAGAAACAAAACCCCCTAATTTTCGATCGCCAAGGAAATAACTTTCCATTGTGGTTTGTTTGCCACTTCGAGATAAAAATGCCACGACTATTGCAATAATGATATAAATTGCAATTCCTAACCAAACCATCTGCATACTCATTTTTATTTACCCCAATCTTTCGTAAAATAATAGTTCGAGACAATCACAACAATCGTCATAAGAATCCAAAACAAGAAGCTACCATTCCAAGTTGCTAAATTGGTTAGTAGTGTAAATGGAACAAAAAATGATAGTAAAATGACAAATAAAATAATGAGTGCCCATTTTAATTCAAAATTCACCTTGACAACCTCCTTATGTTACATAATGAACTTAACAAGCCTTCATGAATAAGTAAGATTTTACATATGACAAGACAGATGCAAATACATAATAACAAAACTTGTCGATTTTGGCTATAAATATTTATTGAGTGAACGGAGATAAAAAGTTTCATTACATAATCTTTGAAAAAATGGTGAATCCTATGCACGGAGGTGTCATCATTGGAGGAAAATAAAAAAATGAGTAGACAGTTAAATAAAGACTTTAGTGATAAGCAGGCTATAAAAAATCAACTCTCCCATCAGTTTGACCATGAATTTGCCAACGAACCATTATCAACTGAGGAACGATTAAACAATAAAAAAACGAAAAAGCGACAATGATCGCATTGTTTTTTGACCAGTAAAGATCAAAAACGCATGGATATGACATCCATGCGTTTCAATGTTTTATAGATTAGTGTCTGCCTAATCCCATTGCTTTTTCCATCTTCTTGATTGTTTGACTTGCTACTTCATTTGCTTTTTCAGCACCTCGATCTAATATCGCATCTAATTCTGGTGAGTCCATAAGTTCATCGTAACGATCTTGAATTGGTTTTAATTCATTGATGACAATTTCAGCTAAATCTCCTTTAAAGGCACCATAACCTTTTCCTTCATATTCTTTTTCAATGGTCTCTACAGACTTTCCGCTGAAAATGGAGTAGATCGATAATAAGTTCGAGATACCAGGTTTATTTTCTTTATCGTATTTGACAACCCCTTCTGAATCTGTAACAGCACTTTTAATTTTCTTTTCGATTTGTTTCGGTTCATCAAGTAATGAGATGAATGCTTTTTTATTGGCATCAGATTTACTCATTTTTTTCGTAGGATCTTGTAAAGACATGATCCGCGCCCCAACTTTAGGGAGTTGAATATCAGGAATGGTAAAGATGTTTGCATATTTTTTGTTAAATCGTTCTGCTAAATCACGGGTTAACTCCAGATGTTGTTTTTGATCTTCTCCTACGGGAACAAGATCCGCATTATATAATAATATATCTCCAGCCATTAATGGTGGATAGGTTAGAAGTCCAGCAGAGACCGCTTCTTTTCCAGCTGACTTGTCTTTAAATTGGGTCATTCTTTCTAATTCCCCGATATAACTTATACATTGTAATATCCATCCAGCTTGGGCATGGGCTGGCACTTCTGATTGGATAAATAAGGTAGCTTTATTTGGATCGATGCCCACTGCTAAATAAAGTGCAGCTAGACTACGAATGTTTTGTTTAAGCTCCTTTGGATCCTGTGGAACGGTAATCGCATGTTGGTCAACGATACAAAAATAACAGTTATAGTCATGTTGTAATTCGACAAATTGTTTTAAAGCTCCGATATAGTTTCCGATAGTCAACGTTCCACTCGGTTGTACTCCTGAGAAGATTGTTTTCATTTTTTATTCCTCCTACTTTATTCTTTCAAAATATAAAAAACCATTCATCCTCTCATAGGGACGAATGGTTAAAAATCCGCGGTACCACCCTAGTTACCGAAAAACGGTCACTTTCATCCTTGTAACGTAAGGAAAACGCAAAGGCCTACTGAGACATTAAATGTCGGTTCGGTTTTGACTCGAAAGCCCATTCCATTCATATTACAGTTTGTTTCCACCAACCACAAACTCTCTAGATTGTAATAATGAATGTACTTTTCTTTCTCATCGCTTTTACGCATATTTTTATTTCAATATAATAAAAGCTTTATAAAGTCAATCCATTAACTTTATCGTTATTATAATCAATGAAAAAAGAAAAATCAACACTGGTAGATTGGTGATTATCGTTTATTTATATTCTAAATGATAATGGCACTTACTTAGAAATAGAGAAGGACATTATTTTTCAAAAATTCATAAATTAATCTCCGATAAATTCATACTCGATTAACACAGAAGGTAAGCGTTTTAATTGAGAAATTATTTTTTAAAAAAATAAAAAAATAATTTTAAAATATATACCAAAAGCGTAGAAAATGCTGTATAATAATTACTAAGACAAATTTCTAATTTATATTAATTTTAATTTAGGAATCCGAAGTAGCAATTTACTTACTTTTACATATTCCTTAAAGGAGTGGATGGTAATGGTCACACTATACACAGCACCTAGTTGTACTTCCTGTCGAAAAGCAAGAGCATGGTTAGAAAAAAATAATATCCCTTTTAAAGAACGAAATATTTTTTCAGAACCTTTAACCATTAAGGAAATCAAAGAAATCTTTCGTATGACTGAAGATGGTACGGACGAAATTATCTCAACCCGGTCAAAAACATTTCAAAACCTCAAAGTGAATTTGGAATCGCTCCCACTACAAGAACTATATCAATTGATACGAGAAAACCCTGGCCTTCTAAGAAGACCTATTATCATCGATGAAAAAAGATTACAAGTTGGCTATAATGAAGATGAAATTAGACGTTTTTTACCAAGAAAAGTACGCACATATCAATTAAAAGAAGCACAAAAGTTAGTCAATTAGTAAGGAAATGCTCGCTACATATAATCCTAGACAATAATGTAAAATCACGATATAATATGCTTTAACTTACCTTCATGCTATCAAAAGGCGTGAAGGTTTTTATCACTCAATGGGATCAGTGAAATCCTATTGACAAGAATTGAACTGCCTTTATAGGTCTTTTACTTAATTTTCAAAGTTTCGGGCTATTTCATTTTCGTTATTTCATATACTGTCATAAAATATAAATATAATCATACAATATGTTTTAATATTTATTTTCAATTGTTGCACAGACGTTGTAACTGTGGAAATTAAAGGGAATTTTCCCTTCAAATAAATGGTTAGAAGGGAGCGTAATCATATGGAGATCGAACGGATAAATGAAAATACAGTAAAGTTTTTTATATCGTACGTTGATGTCGAAGAACGAGGGTTTGATCGGGAAGAGATTTGGTATAATCGTGAAAAAAGTGAACAACTGTTTTGGGAAATGATGGATGAAGTTCATGATGATGAAGATTTTCCTTTCGATGGACCATTATGGATCCAAGTGCAAGCTTTAGAAAAAGGTTTGGAAGTTGTCGTAACGAAGGCCCAAATAACAAAAGACGGAGCACGGTTTGATTTTCCACTTAATGATGAAAAATATAATAATTACAGCTTAAATGAACAGGTGGAAGATTTGCTTCACCATCACTTTTCCTATGACGATCACGACCTCGATCATAATATAGATGAAGAAACATCCATTTCATTTGTCACCTATTTTACTGATTTTGAGGATTTAATTTCGTTATCAACACGCCCTTGGCCAGAAAAATTGCAAACGAAATTGTATTCCTATGAAGGAAAGTATTTCTTATATTTAAATTTCCCATTTGATGCTTTTACGGAAGAAGAGATTGACGATCTTTTAAGTGTTGTGCTTGAATATGGTACAGAGTCGCAACGTACTATCCACTTCTTACAAGAATACGGAAAAGAAGTAATTGCAGAAGATGTATTCACTACAGTAAACAAATATTTTAAGTAAAATTACTTTATTGATCCGTTTTCTCTTGTAAACGACCGATTTCCTTTTCGAAATCGGTTTTTTATGTGCTTGAAAATGGATTTTTTGCAGTTTGACAGAAATTCCCCTTTGTTCCATAATCTTTTTAACAAAATGAGGGGGGATTTTATGTTTATCGCTAAGTTAAAATCTGGAAAAATTATTTCAATTTTACATTCTTCTGAAGAAGTGATCGATGAATTAAAAAAGAAAGGCCCGTTTTATTGCCCGTCTTGTAAACAAGAACTGATACTAAAAAGGGGAAAATTGAAAATGGCCCATTTTGCCCATAAAACGACTTGTATAATTAAACCGGAGGGAGAGACAGAAAGTCATTTGTTAGGTAAGAAAAAATTATTTCATTGGTTGCAAAGGCAAGGATTTCATCCTCGGTTAGAAGCATATATATCTGAGTTTAAGCAAAGACCAGATCTTTTGTTCAAATGGAAAGAAAGACAAGCTGTTATTGAATTTCAATGTTCAGTTATTCCAAGTGAAGAAATTTTAAAAAGAACTTCTACCTATCTTAAACATCATTTTTATCCAATTTGGATTATTCATGATTCACTTTTGCGTAAATCTTCATTTACGATACATCTTAATCATTTTATCTCCCAACTTATATTTCATAAGAAAAATAAAGCTGCAATTATTTCCTTTCACCCACAGAACGAAGAATTTATCGTTTATCAATCGATAATTCCATTTTCGACCAATCGAGCATTAACCATTGCAAATAAATATTCCTTTAATGAAACATTCGATACTATTTTTGAGATCAAACCGAGGCGTGTGAACTTTTTGCCGTATTGGATAACGGTCTCGGAGAGCTGGCTAATACAGCGATCCATATTACCTGGAGCCCGAAAAAATCGTTTTTTGCAATTTTTATATCAACGAAATCTTCACCCAATAAATCTTCCGTGGGAAATAGGAATCCCGCTACCTCAAATGCATCTTGTTGAAACCCCTCCTTTTGAATGGCAATTTTATATTTGGTACTTTTTTCTATATACGAAAAACATTGGAACGGTAATCCAAAAAGACGAATTATCGCGATGTATGTTTCATAAATTAAATCAGTACGTTCGTTTCCGACCTTATCCTTTCATAACGGCAAGAGAAAAGTTTCAGCCGTTCGAAAACTATGTTTCCTTTTTAACAACTTTAGGGTTTTTCAAGGTTATGGGGGATAAACTAATAGTGAAACAAAAGCCAAAATTGTTATCAAATGGGAATATCGATCGTAAGAGAAGAAAGCAAGCTTATTATTTTAAAAATAAAGAAAGAATCTTACGGTTTTTTTATTTGACGGATTGATGTTCAAAGGTTAATTTAAGAATTAACCATATATTTCCTTATTTAGTTGAATTCACCATATATTACGAGTGAACCTAATAAGGAAAAATAAGAGTAGTGGAGGGATAATAATGGCAGAAGAAAAAAAGGTAAAAAAGTTACCGGCAAGAAATGAAATCCCAGTGGAATTTACATGGGATTTAGAGAAAATTTTTGCAACGGATGATGATTGGAAACAAGAGTTTGAAGATATTCAAGCATTACTTCCGAAAGCGGATCGTTTCCAAGGAAGATTAGGAGAAAGTGCAGATACATTATATGAAGCGTTGAAGTTTCAAGATGAAGTGATGCTCCGTCTTGGTAAACTTTATACATATGCCCATATGCGCTATGACCAAGACACAACCAATTCTTTTTACCAAGGATTGAATGACAAAGCAAGAAATTTGTATACACAAGCAGCAAGCGCCTTTAGTTATGTTGTTCCAGAGTTACTGTCTATCGATGAAGATAAAATAAAATCATTTATCGAACAAAAGGAAGAATTGAAGCTATATGAATTTGCTCTTGAACAAATCAATATTCAACGGCCACATGTTTTATCAAAAGAAATTGAGGCCATTTTAGCACAAGCATCCGAAGTGACAAGTGCGGCTAGTAATACGTTTGGTATGTTAAATAATGCGGATTTAGAGTTTCCAACTATAAAAGATGAAAATGGGGAAGAAGTGCAAGTTACCCATGGACGCTATATTAATTTTTTAGAAAGCTCGGATCGACGCGTGCGAAAAGATGCCTTCAAAGCGGTATATGATACGTACGGTCAATTCCGAAACACCTTTGCAAGTACGTTAAGTGCCCAAGTTAAAAAGGATAATTTTTATGCGAAAGTTCGCAATTACAAATCTGCACGGGAAGCAGCATTATCTACCAATCATATTCCGGAATCGGTTTACGATAATTTAGTGGAAACCGTTAATAAAAACTTACCTTTATTACACCGATACGTATCGTTACGTAAAAAAGTTCTTGGTCTTGATGAACTCCATATGTATGATTTATATACCCCGCTTGTAAAGGATGTAAAAATGGAAGTGACTTATGAGCAAGCGAAAGATCTTGCTATTAAAGGACTTGCGCCAATGGGTGACGAATATATCTCCATATTGAAGGAAGGATTGGAAAACCGTTGGGTGGATGTTCATGAAAATAAAGGGAAACGTAGTGGTGCTTATTCTTCTGGCGCATACGGTACAAACCCATATATTTTAATGAACTGGCAAGACAATGTAAATAACTTATTTACGTTAGTCCATGAATTTGGTCATTCTATCCACAGCTACTATACTCGGAAACATCAACCATATCCTTATGGAGATTACTCCATTTTTGTGGCGGAAGTGGCATCCACATGTAATGAAAACTTGTTAAGTGAATATTTATTAAATACATTGGACGATGATAAACAACGTTTATATATTTTAAATAATTATTTGGAAACATTCCGTGGTACGGTATTCCGTCAGACAATGTTTGCTGAATTTGAACATGAGATCCATGTTCGTGCTCAAAATGGGGAAGCATTGACAGCAGATTTATTAACAGAAATTTATTATGACTTAAATAAAAAATATTTCGGAAACGATATCATTGTGGATGAAGAAATTGGTTTAGAGTGGGCTCGGATTCCGCATTTCTATTACAATTACTATGTTTACCAATATGCAACAGGATTAAGTGCATCCACAGCGCTAAGTAAACAAATTTTAGAAGAGGGCAAACCGGCCGTTGACCGCTATATTGATGGCTTCTTGAAAGCAGGAAGTTCTGATTACCCAATTGAAGTATTGAAAAAGGCTGGTGTCGATATGACAACTTCAGAACCAATTGAAAATGCTTGTAAAGTGTTTGAAGAAAAATTAACGGAAATGGAAAATTTACTTGCCAAAATTCAATAATAACTAAAAAAGGGGCAGCGATGTGCTGTCCCTTTCATATAAATGTAGACTAAAATTTAGTGCTCTTTTTAAATATGTTTAAGAGCTTTTCACGATAATTTAAATATATTAAAAGTAACATAATGGAGATAAATAAGAGTAGAGCGGTAAACCAGAAGGAATAAATTTTTAGTATTCCAAATAAAAAAAAGAAAAACGACAAAATTATAAAAACAAGCAATGTTAAGATGACAATGAGATCCATACAATCACCGCTTCTCACTCAAGATTGTCTTTTAAATATTCCTATGTTCAAGTAAATGAAAATATGATTGGAACAAAAGTGTTACGAATTTGTGAACTGTTTAATTTGTAACTTGCATTCATCATATGATTTTGTTAATATAATGGTGTGAAGTTATTCACAAGCAAACATATACCCCTTTGTTTGACCGTGAAAATTTCTCCCATCCCCTTTGTTCGTAACAAGAAAATGAGGTTTCAGTAGACCACCCATCTACTGGAACCTCTTTTCTTTTCGCGATCAATTACTCTGTACAATCCGACTACTCTTTATTACAAAAAAAGAATAGGGACCCTCACATATTGATCATAGCTCGGATATTACAGCTTCGAGATGATTGGAAATTTAAGTGTGTAAGAGTATAAATACATTTTATGTATAATTAGCGATGGAAAGAGTGGAGCGCGCTGTGATTCATTTTTCTGACGCTCATGGTTTTTTAGAAAAAATAAATGATATACTTAAATGTTGGAATAACTTAAATAATTGTAAAAATTATAAAATCGTAACGAAGAAAAAATAAAATCTAGGTAAATTTTTTGAGGATTAAAAAAATCAAAAAGTAGAGATTCGGTATTTTACTACTTATTGAAACCGATATGACTTTTGAAACTTTGAAAATATTTTTATTTGTAATGATAATTGGTTTTATGGGTGCACTTGTAAATAGATTGAGTAAAGAAAGTAATATAAAAGTAGAGTGTTAGATTATAAAGTAAGCCCCCTCTAGCCAGCCTTTTGTTGAGTAAGTTAGAACAATTTACATTTTCCCCAGATGATGAGCCATTTATGTAGGATATGAACTCTTAACATTAATACCTCTTTCCTCACTTTTCCTTCTTCATTGTTTATGGCAACCTTGAAATAGGTATGGTATTTAATTTTTGTATGGTTCGAAAAAAACTTACACAAATAAAAAAACCACTTACCAACTTCTCCAAATAACTTTAAACTCCTTGTTGGAACAACGTCTAAATATTAGGAGATGTTAGCAGTGGCACAAATTAATGATATTAGACATGAAGTAAATCATTGATTAACTCAATTTCTGCAATTTGACCGATCAAGTCTTTATCATTTTCGACAATTCATCTTCATATTAACCGATGTATTTCCAAAATGTACCGTAAGAAGTGTGAATCCGTTCGACTTGTTGTTGTAGTAATAATTTTTTCATTTCCGTTTCAACTTGTAAATGTGGAAGGTTGTACGTAAAAGCAATATCTCTTGTTGATACAAATTGATTATATTGAATAAAGGTTAATAATGGCGGTAGTGGATGACTAACAGGTAATTCACCTAAAATTTCGGCCATAACTTCAATATATACTTCATACGTATTGACACCGGATAATTTCAATCCTTCTTCTTCAATTTTATTATTAAAAAATACAATGGTAGGTGTTTCTGTTACAGCCATTTCATTAGTAATTTTTAAATCACATTGAAAAGCATGGGATGTACTCGTAGAATGGATGTCTTTCTTAAACTCATCTACATCTAATGAAGACTCTTTAGCACATTGAATTAATATCTCTAGTTTTGAAATATTTTCATTTTTTAAATAAATATATTCTTGTAACTTTTTTAGAAAGCGGATACCTGCTCGTTTTCCTTGGAGCTCCGCTGCTTTAACTGCAATTGACGCAATATATGGTGATGATAGATTTACTTTAGCTTCAATGTCATTGCAGTTAATATGGGATCGAGTGACCGTTTTTTCATACTTTTTTGGTTGTCTCGAACGGATCAACTTTCGGTTGACATGATTTAAATTTGATATATTGCCGCTTAACACATATGTCAGACTAAAATAATGTCCGTATTGAAACTGTAACTTTTTGATTACAGGTTCTAAGGCAAAACAGTCTGGGCATAGTGGATCAATGAAAAAGTATAATTCTAACGGTTTTTCATTACTGCAAACAAAAGCAAACAAATTCATTTCTGGTTGCTTTTTGTCGATCATTGAGTTTCACCTTTTTCATTTTCATTTTCATCGGGTGTATTAACCATATGATGTGCAGTAATGACGAGTCTCGAAAAAAACTCCTCTCTTTCTGGTCCATGGAAATGAACTTCATCCATCGCTGCACTCATGCAACTTAGCCAAGCATTTGCCCGCTTTGGTGTAATTGGAAAGGGTAAGTGTCGCATGCGAAGCCGTGGATGACCGTGCTCTTCTGTATATAAAGGAGGTCCACCTAAAAATTGTGTTAGAAATTGTTCCTGTTTTCGTGCAATTTCGGTTACATCATCTGGAAAAATTGGTGATAAGTCTGGGTGTAGTTTCACTCGCTTATAAAACGCTTGAATAATATTGTGTAAAGTTTCTTTTCCTATTTTTTCATATTGTGTCATTTTCATTTGTGCCATTACGGTAACTCCTTTATTTTCTATTCAGAACAAGGACATTAGTTTCGTCCAATCAAAAGTTCAACATGTTTGTACGGTAAAAGAGATTGGCAACATGAGCCTTACATTGTGTATATTCATTTCATACCAATGTATGAAATGGAGATTTCATATTGTTAAAAAAGAACTACTTCCGTTTAGATCCCAAATGAAAGGGATGCCTCTTAATTATCTTTGCGTTTATTTTATCAACGGTTTCGAGATAACTCAAATAATATAGCTTACAGGTAAATTTTCCTAGTTGTATTTACTGAAAATTTGTTTCAATCCAATAAAAAACGCTCTGGAGTGTTTAACTCTGAGCGCCAATCAGTTTAAGTGATATAACTATTATACATTTTTATGTAATTCATTCATAATCTTTTCAACATATGTTTGCGTTTCTTTAAAAGGTGGAATGCCACCAAATTTGTTAACATTGCCAGGACCAGCATTGTAAGCTGCAAGGGCAAGTTCAACGGTTCCGAAACGGTCTAGCATTTGGCGTAAATATTTTGTTCCGGCCATAATATTTTCACGGGGGTCATGGATATCTTTTACCCCTAGTCCTCGTGCTGTATCTGGCATTAATTGCATCAATCCGCGAGCACCGGCAGAGCTAACTGCATTCATATTAAAGTTCGATTCATGCTTAATGACGGCTGTTATTAAATTTTGCGGTAGATGATATTTTTCAGCTGCTTCTTCTATAATCGGTCTCAGTTGTTCATCGGCAATTTTAACTGGTATTGTTTTTACGTTGGTTAACGGTCCGGTAGATGGGGCCTTAACATCAGAAGTATGATGACTCGTATTCAAAGTTTGGGTCGAATTGGAGTGCGTTTCCCTGTTATTGCTATTTAAATTTTGTAAAAACACGAAAGAATCAAGCATTGATGAAAAGCTTGTATTGTGATTCGTTGATTTCGAGAAAGGATTCAATTGTTGTAATGTATTAATTTCGATAAGAAGCTTTAGTTGGTTCACGTTCAATTCTTTACACCTCTTTGGACGCACCGTTTTGCAACTCGATTTTTCGATTATAAAATCGTTGGATTTTGTTTAAAGTTTTTCGTTTTGGAATGTGAAGTGCATGAAGTAAATTATTAAAATGTTTTAAACCCGTTTCATAGTTCTCTACTTCATATTCTATCTCATAATCAACGATATTTAAATAATAACTTTTGTCTAATACGAGTACACCATCACAATATTGTAACTCTTTTCGATCAGTTTTTAATGTCCCGAAATAGGTGATCTGTTCAAGAGGAATTTGAAGTTCAGACAGTCTTTCTGCAATTTTACCTTCTGGGAACTGTTTTTGTTCAATCAGCATTTTTCGTTCTTCTTCACGTATCTCTTCATTTGTTTCTAATAGTCCAACCTCCCGTGGTTCTTTTAATGTCAGTTCATAGTTTCCATTTTTTCTACGTATCCGTAATGCACAACCTAACTGTTTTAGTGCGAAATTTTCTGTATCAAAATAATCATTATGTTGGCAGAAAAAGTCATTATCGCTTACAGAGAAATATTTTTGAAGTTTTATAAATTCTTCCTTAGTAAGGATATTTTTAAATTCAATCTCGAGATGTTCTGACAATGTGTATCCTCCCTCATAAACAATTTTATAAAAGATATTTTCTTTACCTAACTTTTTGTTTGTATATGGTAAAATAATAACAAATAAACCGTGGCAAAATGAAGAGGAGAATTAAAAATTAAATTTTATTAGGAATATTAAAGATATCCATTCAATAGATTAGATGTGGAAGTTTTTATAAAGAAAATGTAAAAAAATGATTTTATGTGTAATATAGAATGGAAGAAGTATTGGGGTGATAGGATGGATTGGGAAAAATTTTTAGATCCATATCGACAGGCTGTAGAGGAATTAAAAATTAAATTAAAAGGTTTAAGGAGACAATTTGAAATTAGAGGTACTCATTCTGCCATTGAATTTGTAACAGGCAGGGTAAAGCCAGTTCCAAGTATACTCGATAAATTGAAACAGAAGAATCTTACGCTTGATCAAGTGGAAGATTTATATGATATTGCCGGGGTTCGAATTATGTGTCAATTTGTTGATGATATAAAGCAAGTAGTTCATCTATTAAGAAATCGGAACGACTTTGAAGTTGTAGAAGAGAAAGATTACATATCTAATAAAAAGGAAAGCGGTTATCGTTCCTATCACATGATCATCCGTTATCCAGTGCAAACAATATATGGAAAACAGACGGTTTTAGCTGAAATTCAAATTCGGACACTTGCGATGAATTTTTGGGCAACGATCGAACATTCGTTAAACTATAAATATAATGGACAATTCCCAGATGATATTCAATTTCGCCTCAAGCGGGCAGCAGAAGCAGCCTTTTTACTTGATGAAGAAATGTCATTAATTCGTGAAGAAATCCGAGAAGCACAAGTTGTTTTTTCAAATAAAAAAGAGTCTTAATTTTTTTCTTTAAATCAATACATACATATTGTTTAACAATTGAACAGGAGTGAGATGGTTGAAATTTACAGTTGTGTCAAAGGGCGATGAGCGGTCCAATGAATATGCAAGTCAAATAAAGAAGTATTTAACAGACTTTGAGCTGATTTATGATGAAGATGAACCAGAGATTGTCATTTCCATAGGTGGAGATGGTACTTTACTAACTGCTTTTCAACAATATTGTGATCGTTTAAAAGATACAGCGTTTGTTGGAATACATACGGGGCATCTTGGCTTTTATGCTGATTGGCGACCTTCGGAAATTGAAAAACTTGTCATTGCCATTGCAAAGTCAGAATTAAAGGTTGTCGAATACCCGTTACTTGAAGTAAATATTTCTTATAACGGGAATAAAAAAGATGAACATTTTTTAGCTTTGAATGAAGCGACGATAAAAAGTGTCGAGGGTACATTTGTTATTGATGTTGAAATAAAAGGAGAATTATTTGAACGATTCCGTGGCGATGGTCTATGTGTTTCAACACCTTCAGGTAGTACGGCTTATAATAAAGCTTTAGGTGGTGCTATTATTCATCCATCATTACCATCGATTCAAATTTCAGAAATGGCATCGATCAATAACCGTGTGTTTCGAACTATTGGTTCACCGTTAATTTTACCGGCTCATCATACTTGCCGTCTTCGTCCTGTAACAGAGAAAGACTTCCAAATAGGCATTGACCATCTATCCTTCTTACAAAGGGACATTAAAGTTATTGAATTTAAAGTAGCAAAAGAAAAGATTCGTTTTGCTCGTTATAAACCTTTCCCATTTTGGTCCCGTGTACGAGCATCATTCGTAAGTGACTAATTTTTACGGATATGTTAAAGGAGCATATATTTTTTATGAGGAAACCATATATTTTGGAATGGACGATTGGACAAGAAGATCACGGGAAAGTTATTAAGCAATTTTTACATGAGAGGGAAATTTCGAAGCGCGCGTTAACGGATATTAAATTACATGGTGGGGATATTCGGATAAATGGTGAGCATGTAACGGTAAGGCATGTCTTATCCCGCGGGGAAAAACTTACTGTTCAATTTCCATTTGAACAGAAAAGTGAAACTTTAGAAGCCGAAAAAATCCCGCTTGATATCCTGTATGAAGATGCGGATATATTAATCATTAATAAACCACCATTTATGAATACCATCCCATCAAGAGAGCATCCAACTGGAAGTGTAGCCAATGCATTAATGGGGTATTATGACGAAAACGAAATTGTTTCAGCTCCACATATTGTGACACGGCTTGATCGGAATACTTCTGGACTGGTTCTAGTTGCTAAACATCGCCATGTTCATTATTTGTTTAGTAAGGCACAACAACAAGGTCGTGTAACTCGTGTTTATGAGGCCATTGTAGAAGGAGTTTTGAATGAAACAAACGGAATCATTGAAGCACCCATTGCGCGAAAACGAGACAGTATCATTGAGCGAGAAGTAAATGAAAATGGTCAGTTTGCTCGGACAAGGTACGAAATCATTCGACAATATCAAGATTATGCCCATATTAAATTAAAGCTTGATACAGGAAGAACCCATCAAATTCGTGTACATATGTCTTATCTTGGTCATCCTTTAATTGGCGATGACTTATATGGTGGCAGCACTACTTTGTTATCACGGCAAGCTTTACATTGTAAATACATTCTATTTGTGCATCCGATATTAAAAAAAGAGCTTTCGTTTTCTTGTCCATTGCCGGAAGATATGAGACGTCTTATTGAAAAGTAAAAAAGAGGGGCTGTTCAGACAGTCTGATTTCGGAGAAATAGATTGGTACATTGGAGGACGGCGACACATCCATTGGTATGTCTTTAGCTTTTGTGCCTGACCTTTCGGCACAAAAGCTATTGCTATTCCCACGAAGTCTCCGCCAACTCTCCTATCAAAAATGGCTTATTATGACTTGATGTACAGTCCCTTTCTTGAAATGTTTGCAAGCTTTAAAGTCTTCAAGATTCGTTTTTTAACATAATTTTACGGAAACTCTGTAAACTTTTCAGGTACATATGGCATGGATGATAGAACTTGAACAATATCCATTTCGGGATATCTTAATGCAGTTAATTTTCCTCCAAACACACAACCAGTGTCGATATTATATGTATTGTTAATCACACGAACGTCTTTAACCGGAGTATGTCCATACACAATGGTTTGTGTACCCCGATAAAGTTTTGCCCAATCCCTTCGAACTGGACGACCATCAGGCATTTTCTCCCCAGTAATATCACCATATAAAACAAAGGTTTTTACTTTTTTATGCTTATAGCCTATATAATCCTCACGTATTCCCGCATGGGCAATAATTAACTTTCCATCATCTAATTGTAAATATAAAGGAGCACTTTCATATAGTTCCATAAATTTTTTACGCACTTCTTTTTGCTTTTTTGCTGGCAGTCTTTTATACTCCGCATCGGTAGTTTCCAAGCCGTGCGATATTTGAACTTTGTTACCTAGAAAATACCGATACAATTTGTTACAGTGATTACCAGGTGTATAATAGGCAAGATCATTTTTGACGAGATCATAAATAAATTCGATGACTTTTATTGATTGTGGTCCCCGATCGGTTAAATCACCAACAAAAGCAAGTTTGCGACCATCTTTATGGATCGGTAAATGATTTTCAAACGTATAGTCTAACTTACGGATGAGTGCAAGTAATTCCGCATAACACCCATGGACATCACCAATAATATCAACTTTCATAATTCATTATCCTTTCATATACATATTGATTTTGTTAATATATTGACTATCTGTAAAAAATATCATTAGAGATAGAGTTCATTTTAGTTTAGAAAGGAGTTACCTTATGGAACATACTGCATCAATTTCATCCTTGTTAATTGTAATTATAGCAGCATTTTTAACGCCCTTAGTATTACACAGATTAAAGCTAAATATCATCCCTGTTGTTGTAGCAGAAATTATTGTTGGTTTAATTATTGGTAAAAGTGGATTTGATATCGTACAAAGTGATGAATGGTTAGAGATCTTATCCACGCTAGGATTTATTTTTCTCATGTTTTTAAGTGGATTAGAGATTGATTTTAATGCCTTTAAAATTAAAAAGAAAAATAACAATAAAGGTGAACAAGAACCGAATCCGTTAGTTATATCCATTATTATATTTACTGGCATTTTATTATTGTCATATGGTCTATCTTATTTATTCGTATTAGCTGGCTTTATTGACAGTGTGATGCTGATGACCATCATAATATCAACGATTTCCCTTGGCGTTGTTGTACCTACTTTAAAAGAAGAAAATTTAATGAAAACAACGATTGGTCAAATTATTCTTCTTGTTGCCGTTATTGCTGATTTAGTAACGATGATTTTACTTGCAGTATTTGTTTCTATTAAGGATAGCGGTTCAGGAAATACTTGGTTGTTACTAATTTTGTTCGCAGCAGGTGTGCTTTTATATTTTGTTGGTCGCAAATTTCAAAAAGGTCAATGGTTGGAGAACTTGTCAAAAGGAACGGTTCAAATTGGTACCCGAGCTGTTTTTACGCTTATTATTTTCCTAGTTGCGCTATCGGAAACGATAGGTGCTGAAAATATATTGGGAGCTTTCCTAGCAGGTACTTTAGTATCGTTATTAGCACCAAGTAAAGAATTGGTGTCTAAACTTGATTCTTTCGGCTATGGCTTTTTAATTCCGGTCTTTTTTGTGATGATTGGTGTGGAATTAAATATTTGGGCATTGTTTAGTGATCCGCAATTACTATTGTTAATCCCATTATTATTAATCGCATTATTGATTTCGAAGATTTTACCGGTATGGATATTAAAGAAATGGTATTCAACGAAAATGGTTGTTGCCTCAAGTTTTATTTTAACGGCAACCTTATCACTTGTGATTGCTGCAGCCACTATTGGAGAAGATATGGGAATTTTATCTTCTGAATTAGGTGGTACATTAATCTTAGTTGCTGTCATTTCATCCATTATTACACCAGCTGTTTTCAAAAAGATATTTCCAAAACAAGATACCGATGAAATACAAATTGATGTGGCGATTATTGGGGCTAATCAAATGACTTTGCCGGTATATGAACAACTAAAATCATCATTATACAACCCTACGATTTTTCATCGTAAACAGGAAAAACTCGATCAGTTAATTTCGAAAGGCACGGTTTTTTCCATCGTCGAATTAGAAGATTATACGGAAAGTCAATTTGAACACCACAACATCTATAACTATGATGTGGTCGTATTAGCGACAGGCGATGAAAAATTAAACGCCTCTTTGGCGGAACTTATGAAAGAAAATGGAGTGGAGCGTGTTTTAGCCCGAGTTGAAAATCCGACGCTTGCGAAAGAGTTAAAACAACAAAATATAGAGATTTTCTCAACTATTCATGCCCAACATGTGTTGTTGCGTGCTGCCATCGAATCACCATCGATGATGCAATTATTAATGGATCGGGATACATCGTTATATGAAATTAAAATATTAAATGCAAAATATCACGGTGTGCTTATTCGGAAGTTTCCGTTTATGGGTGATGTGATTTTTGTGCGAATATTAAGGAATGGTGAAGCGATTGTTCCTCACGGTGACACGGAGTTAAAACTTGAAGACCGTTTAATTGTTTCCGGCTCAATGGAATATTTAGATGAACTAAAAATGGAGTTAGAATTAACTTAACCTTTTCAATCCCGGGGATTTCATGTAAAATTAGTAGTAGGTACTAATAACATGTAATAATATAGGAGGAACAGTATGGTATTATCATTAGAAGGAAAAACGTTTGTTGTAATGGGGGTAGCTAATAAACGAAGCATCGGTTGGGGAATTGCACGTTCTTTAGATAAGGCTGGAGCACGACTAATTTTTACTTATAATCAAGACCGCATGTTAAAAAATGTTGAAAAGTTAGTTGAAGAATTAAATGGAAAAGATTCCATCATTCTCCAATGCGATGTTGAATCCGATGAACAAATTGAAAATTGTTTCCAAGAAATAAAAGAAAAAGTCGGAGTCATTCATGGTGTGGCACACTG
The DNA here is from genome assembly GCF_025660415.1 of Pallidibacillus thermolactis. Taxonomy (NCBI): domain Bacteria; kingdom Bacillati; phylum Bacillota; class Bacilli; order Caryophanales; family Bacillaceae; genus Pallidibacillus; species Pallidibacillus thermolactis. The sequence goes on along the minus strand of NZ_JAOUSE010000031.1, from coordinate 9,696 downwards.
TATTGCCTTCGCTAAAACAGAAGAATTACAAGGAGAGTTTGTCAATACTTCTCGAGACGGTTTCTTATTAGCTCAAAATATTAGTGCATTTTCTTTAGCTGCAGTTGCCCGTGCGGCAAGACCACTAATGACAGAAGGTGGCAGCATCGTTACTTTAACTTATTTAGGTGGCGAACGCGTTGTACAAAATTATAATGTGATGGGTGTAGCAAAAGCATCCCTTGAAGCCAGTGTTCGTTACTTAGCCAATGATTTAGGGAAAGATGGTATCCGTGTGAATTCAATTTCAGCAGGTCCAATCCGCACGTTATCCGCAAAAGGGATTCGTGATTTTAATTCGGTTCTGAATGAAATTGAAGAACGTGCACCCCTCCGCCGGACAACAACGCAGGAAGAAGTCGGTGATACGGCGTTATTCTTATTTAGCGATTTATCAAGAGGAATTACAGGAGAAAATATTCATGTAGATTCAGGTTTCCATATTCTTTCTATTTAACGAATAAAGGATCTTACTTCAATACATATCTCGTATTGATTAAGTAAGATCCTTTTTATTTTTAATCAAAATAGGCATTTAACAAACAAAAAGCAATTGCATACAAATACTATATATCTTCATGTAGGGGAGAGTTAGGAACAATGGAAAAGCAAGATAATTTAAAACAAGGATCAATATTGCTTGGGAAAGAGACAATTGAGCGAGATTACTCAGGTCAAATGCAATCGGTGTATCGAATTAAAATTAACGATGGTAATCAAGAATTGAGGCAGGAAAAAGAAAAACTAGATAAGTTAGAAGTGGATCTTGACATCGAAACAGATGATCAAGTTGCTGATCGTGAGAAGATAATTGAGAAACATGAGGAAAATAATGATGAAATGGTTCAAAATAAGGAACATGACCAAGAGTCGGATACTGAAACTCATTTTGATGAATCAGAAAAAGTGAACATGCGAAAATTAATCCGTCGTTTAGCCCTTTACCCTATTGGAATTGAAAGACCTATTTGTGAAGCTGAAATTTCAGGTGAGCGAAAAAAATTTCAAGTCATTAGTAAACGCGGGAATCGATTACGCATATTTTATAAACGTCGTTATGAATGGGTTGAAATTGATGATATAAAAAACTTTACTGTTATATCTTAAACGATGAACGTAAATTGTAAATAAAATAATTTTCTTCATCAATAAAGAGGTCTTTAAATATGACCTCTTTTTTTCATCTAAGACGATTTTAGTGAAAATAGTGGAGATCGACTTTATAACTCTATATTAGAATAATGATACAGTAGAAGAAATTAGGGGCTGTCCAGAAAGTCAGCCCAACAAAAAATTAAGTTTTGGTGGCGGACGCTTATTCGTAAAGCATGCTAGGAGCCTCCTTAATTCATATTCTTGTAGAATCTCGTATATGAATTATACTGCACAATAGTTGTGCACCTTTTTGGAGCCGCCACCTCCACTTAAAAAACGGTCTTCTATCCGACTTTTAAAAAACTGATATGGCATTCCCTATTAGATGAATCATTCCATATTAAACTGTTACTTGTCTTGGAGTAGTTGCAGGATGGCAAACAACGCCGCAGAAACAATTTAAATCAACAGTAATGCAAATACCTGAATGGAAATAGCCTCCATTTGGTTCAGATACCGGATCATCTAAAATGTCAAATAGGTTATTAATTAATGAAGTTTTTGTTAGTTCTGGTGTAATAAAGCCAGATGTATCTACGAACTGTAGAAGTTCTAAGGTTGCACAGCAAGTCTCTGGATCAACGTCTACAACACGGAATGCAACAGCCATAACAGAAGTAATACCACCGGCATTTGTTCTGCGAACACCTCTAGCTACAAAATAATCACAGTCACCTTTACAAATTAGTGAGACAGGAATTGTTGTTGGTCTAGCTCCAGTAGGATCGATACCTCCACATAACTCATCCAGAGCTGTCGAACAACCACTTACACAATTTGATGGGCTAACTTTTTCTTGGGCTTCTACGATATCAAGCAATATATCACAAACACAATTGTTAGTGTATTCTCCATGTTCACAACTCATACTCTTCTTTCCTCCTTATCAGTATTTCTCGTTCACTTACAGACTATGTAAGAAGGCGGATAACGGCATCAGTTAAACGCCCATTTTATGGTGAATTTTAATTATAAAAATAAGCCCACTTTTATATATTTTAATGAGGAGGCGGGACAGTGGTGAATGAATTCGATGGATGGTTATTTTTTTTAATGAGTTTGGCTGTATTTCGTTTAACGAGATTAATTGTATTTGATAAGATTACAGAATTTCTTCGGATGCCATTTCTAGATGAAATTGAAGAGAAGGATGAAGAAGGAAATATCGAGATTTATCTTGTTCCGAAACAGAAAGGAATTAGAAAATGGTTTGGAGAGTTGTTGAATTGTTATTGGTGTACAGGGATTTGGGTTAGTATTTTCCTAGTTGTTTTTTATCATTTTTACCCTACAATAGCTGAACCGATAATTGTTATACTGGCCGTTGCAGCCTGTGGCGCTATATTAGAAACATTAAATTCATTTTTATTAGATAAATAACACGAACAAAATGCAAATCATTCTCGTACAATAATAAAAAATGAAAAGAGGGGAAACAATGAGAAGAAAACTAGTAAAATCGGAAAAATCGTTAGCATTAAAAAAAGCGCAAAGGACAATAAGAAGAAAGAGTTGTGGATGTGGTCGTAGAAGACGAAATAATAACGATCATCAATAATTCATTAATTCATTTATGGCATCTGGTATTTTCAGATGCCATTTTTTATGCATTCGTCCATTTTTAAAGTTGTTTGTGTAGAAAGGAACAATAACCCAAGCAGTCATTATTAATAATCATATATAAATATAGACGGTACTATAAGGAGGGTAAAAGATGTTAAGAGAGTTATTAAAAAGACTGAAAATTGCAGGTTTAACGATTGATGCTGTATATACATTACCAACCAATGTAGCTGGTCAACCACAATTAGTAGGTGTAAGAGTTGTCGATGTTAGTTTAACATCGGTTACATTTGAAAGTGTTGGTTCACCAGCGCCCGAATTAATTACAGTCGCAATTGATAAAATTGTTGCGATTGAACATCCACCAGTTCCGTGACAATGAAGGGCTCCTGAATAGGGGCTCTTTTTATAAGGACAATTATTGATGTATGAAGGAAGACTCATGACTTAAAAAAGGAAAGTGAAAAATGAAGATACTTTTTATTACGAAGGATTTTACAAATCGAATTGAAAAATCTAGTTATTATTTACTAGAAGCATTAAAAAAGAAGGCGAATGTCGTCCCGAGTAGTGAGGATGGCAATATTGAAACAATATTAAAAAAAATTAGATTTGAGCCTGATTTCATTTTACTGAATGATATGAAACCAAGCTATTGTCCGTATGTACGTGGATTTCATCGTCTTCATATTCCAGTAGGTGCTATCGTTCATGATTTAAAATATAAACCGAATCAAAGAAGACAATTCTATAAAGAAGAAAATATTCGATTCCTTTTTACACATTATCGGAATGCGTTTAAGGAACTCTTCCCGGAACTGATCGACCGGATGATATGGTTCCCACATCATGTTCCGACTGATATTTTTAACGATTACCATTTGAAGCGGGATATTGACATATTAATGATGGGGTCGATTTATCCGCGTCTTTATCCAATGCGGGCAAAATTCTATGAAATATTGAAAGATGAACCGAATTTTGTCTATCATGAACATCCTGGCTATTTAAAGATAGAAGATTGGCAAAATGTATATGCCGGTGAAAAGTATGCACGCGAAATTAATCGGGCAAAAATTTTTGTCACATGTCATTCGATTGATCATTTTCCTCTGTTAAAGTACTTTGAGGTTTTAGCTTGTAAGACTTTACTAGTTGCAACCCCGTCAAAGGAACTAGAGGAACTAGGCTTTATAGATGGAGAAACATTTGTTGCGGTAAATGAAGAAAATATAAAAGAAAAAATAGCCTATTACTTAAAAAATGAAAAGGAAAGAAAAAAAATATCGGAACGTGGTTATGAAATGGTTCACAACCATCATTCTACGGATAAACGAGTTGAAAGTTTAATAACACATATTAAAAAAATTGTGAAACAAAATCAATAGAAAAAATAACGAAACCTTCTCTGAATATGACAAAATTAGACCGTCAACTAGTCCGAATGAAGCGAGAACGAATAGTATAAAAATAAAGTTAAAAAATTAGGAAGTGTTTATATGAGGGTCATAACGATATTAGGAACAAGACCAGAAATTATTCGCCTAAGTTTAATTATAAAAAAATTAGACCAATTTTGTGATAAGCATGTTCTTGTCCATACAGGTCAAAATTTCACAAAAAATTTGAGTGATATTTTTTTTGAAGAATTAGATATTCGAAAGCCGGATTATCATCTATATAATGAAAAAAACACATTAGGAAATCAATTAGCGACCATGTATAAGGAATTGGAACAGATTATTCAGGTAGAAAAGCCGGATAAAGCATTGGTACTTGGCGATACCAATAGTGGTTTATCAGCAATCCTTTTAGAGAGGATGGGGATCCCTGTCATCCATATGGAAGCAGGGAACCGGTGTTATGATTTACAAGTACCAGAGGAGAAAAATCGTCGAGTGATTGACGCAATTTCTACTTTTAATTTACCGTATACACCAAATTCAAAGGAAAATTTAATCCAGGAAGGCATACCAAACCATCGTATTATGGTCAGTGGTAACCCAATCAATGAAGTTCTGACTTATTATAAAGATAAAATTGAACAAAGTCATATACTCAAAAACTTAAATTTAAAAGAAAGGGATTATTTTGTCGTAACGACCCATCGAGCAGAAAATGTGGATCATATTAAGCATTTAAGTGAAATTCTCCATGCATTAAATAAAGTGGCTGAAAAATATCAAAAAAGAATCATTTGTAGCATTCATCCTCGTACAAGGTCAAAACTTCAACATATACAACAAATCACCCTCCATCCCTTAGTTGAGTTCCATGAACCCTTTGGATTTTTCGATTTTATTAAACTACAAAAAAATGCATATTGTGTCTTAACGGATAGTGGTACTGTTCAAGAAGAAAGTTGTATTTTTCATGTACCAGCAGTCACAATCCGCAATAGTACAGAACGGCCTGAAACAGTAGAATGTGGAAGTAATATTGTTTCTGGTATTGATCGGAATTCGATCCTTCGAGCTGTGGATGTCATGGTTAGTAAACCTCCAAATTGGGATCTACCGACTGGATACGGCGATGAAAATGTTTCTGATAAAGTTGTTAAATTTGTATTAGGAGGTAAAGGAGTTGTTTGAACAAAAATCCATTCTTATAACAGGAGGAACTGGTTCTTGGGGATATGAATTAGTTGCTCAACTATTAACAAAAAATCCTAAAGAAATTCGAATATTTTCTAGGAATGAATCAAGTCAAGTTGCAATGCAACGAAATTTCAACGATGAACGATTAAAATTTTTTATCGGTGATATTCGTGATAAAGAAAGTTTAATAGAAGCATGTAAAAACGTCAATTTCATTTTTCATTTAGCTGCTTTAAAGCATGTTCCAGTTTGTGAGGCTCAACCTTTAGAAGCATTAAAAACGAATGTAATCGGCACACAAAATGTCATCGATGCAGCCATTTTGAACAAAGTAGAGAAAGTAGTTTATATTTCAACAGATAAAGCTGCCAATCCCGCAAACTTTTATGGATTAACAAAAGCAATGGGTGAGCAATTGATTACTCATGCCAATCTATTAACAGAACATACACGATTCGTTACTATTCGCGGCGGAAATGTACTCGGAACAAACGGCAGTGTAATTCATGTATTTAAAAATCAAATTAAGACAACCGGAGTCGTCTCTTTAACAGATAAAGAAATGACAAGATTTTTCCTAACGTTAGAAGATGCGATTCAATTATTGTTTAAAGCAGCTGAATCAAGTATTGGCGGGGAAATATTTGTAATGAAGATGCCAACCTGTAAAATACTTGATTTAGCAGAAGTTATGATTGAAGAACTTGGAAACGATCAAGTCAAGATTGTTGAAACAGGAATACGTCCAGGTGAAAAAATTCACGAAATTTTATTTTCGGAAATTGAGAGCAAATATACGGTTACGTTTGATGAACAATATTATGTCATTTTACCGCCCAAAATGAGTGTTAAATTAAAAGAGAAATATGCCGACTGTCCAATTGTACCAACTAAATGTTACAGTTCCCATGAAGGATTAATGAATAAAGCTGCACTAAGAAAGCTATTGAAAAAAGGGGGCTTTCTATCGTGAAGTTACTTGTTATTGGTGGTCAAGGAATGGCGGGTCATATGATTGTTCAATATTTTCAAAAACAGCCATCATTTGAAGTGAAATATACAACTCGTTCGCCAAATGATGGCATCTTTTTCGATGCAATGAAGATGGAAACAATCGACACGATCATAAAAAAAATCCAACCTGATTATGTAATCAATGCGATTGGATTATTAAATGATCGTGCAGAAAATAATCAACTGGAAGCCATTCAAGTGAATAGCTTATTTCCTCATTTCTTAAAAAGAAGACTAGATGAAACAGGAGGAAAGCTAATTCATATTAGTACAGATTGTGTTTTTTTAGGTCAAATGAGCAAAGAAATGACAAATTTGAATCGAGAAGGTCGCTATACGGAAAAAGACACGCCAGACGGTCAAACGATTTATGCTCGGACGAAATTTTTAGGAGAAGTTCATACACCACCACACATCACAATTCGAACATCCATCATAGGCCCAGAGTTAAAGGACGGTATCGGTTTATTCCATTGGTTTATGAAACAAAAAGGAGACATAAACGGGTATACAAACGTATATTGGAACGGTGTGACCAGTTTACAATTAGCAAAAGCCATTCATAACGTGATTGAAGAAGGAATTACTGGTCTATACCATTTAACTGCTCCAGAAGTTATATCGAAATATCATTTATTAAAGCTCATTCAACATGTTTTTCAAAAACAAGATGTCGTTATTCATCCATTCGAAGACATAAAATTAGACCGAACTTTAAGAAATACCAGAGATGAAAAAATTTTTGTACCACCATATGATCAGATGATTCAAGAATTGTATGAGTGGATGAAACATCATGAGTAAAGAAAGGATCTTAATTACAGGAGCAAACGGTTTTACCGGACAACATGCATGTAGCCATTTTTTAAATAATGGTTATGAAGTGATAGCATTAAAAAGAAATCAACAACATACAGATCAATTAAGTCAAGATCAAGTACAATCAATCTTATGTGATTTAACAGACGAGGAAGCGATTGCCAATGTCATTAAAGAGACGAAACCAGATTATATCCTTCATGCTGCTGGTAAAAACGATGTGATGGAATCGTGGCAAAATCCTTCCATGTATTTAAAAGCGAATGTCATGGCAACAATACACTTATTGGAAGGTGTAAGAAAGTATAAATCTGATACTAGAGTGCTAGTGGTCGGTTCGGCCCTTGAATATAATCCAACCCAACGTCCCAATCATCCATACGGCTTAACGAAAACATTTCAAAGTTTAATTTCAAAATCTTGGCAAACATTATTTAATCTATCCATCATAATAGCAAAACCGACAAATTTAATAGGTGCTGGACCGTCCCGCGGTTTCTGTTCTTTATTAGCAGAAAGAATCGTGAAACTTGAAAAATATAATATATACGAACCACTTCAAGTTTATCATCCGAATCAAGTACGCGATTTTCTCGATATACGTGATTGTTTAAAAGCATACGAGATTTTATTAAAAAAAGGTGACATTGGAGAAGTTTATCCGATTGGAACAGGGAATTTCCATAGTTTAAAAGAGGTCATTAATCAATATCAATTATTAACGAATGTACCCGTACCGGTGGAAATAATGGATCAAAATCATAAACTCGCCAATAAAAATGGTCATTCAGTATATGAACACGGTCTAGATCTTTCAAAGATAAGAAAGTTAAATTGGAACCCATCAATCCCGTTTTCATCTTCTTTAAATTCAATTTTATCCTATTATCGTCAAAAGTTATAGGAGGGACTCATGAAACCGAAAGTATCAATTATTATCCCATTTTATAATTGTTCGTTTGTGGCGGAGGCGATTGACAGTGCCCTAAAGCAATCCTATCCAAACAAAGAAGTAATTGTAGTTAATGACGGATCAACACGTTATCTAGATAAACTACATCCTTATTTGGATAAAATCCAACTTATTGAAAAGGATAATGGGGGCACCGCTAGTGCGTTAAATACGGGCATAAAACAAGCAAAAGGTGAATATATAGCATGGTTGAGTTCAGACGACATATATTTGCCAGAAAAAATAAATATACAGATTGATTGGATGGAGAAACACGGATATAAAATTAGTTTTACTCCTTTTTATATTGTTGATGAAAATAAAAATATTTTATATGAACCAATCAAAATAAAATTTCATTCACAAACACAATTGAAAAAAATTTTAAGAAAGAAAAATCTGTTTAATGGATCTACAGCGATTATTCATCAAGATGTATTTTCTAAGGTTGGCCTATTTAATGAGAACCTCCTATATACACAAGACTACGAATTTTGGTTAAGAGCTTCAAAATATTTTTCAATAGGTATAATAGAGAGACCGACAATTTTATATCGGATGCATGAGGAAATGGGGTCAAAAAAGTATGCTGCAGAGGTTCAAGAAGAACTGAATGTTATGAAACAAAACTATATCTATTAAATGATGAAATAAAAAATGTTACGAATGCAAATTCGTAACATTTTTTTTATTTTAGACTAATTTTATTCCATCAAATATATGGGACCAATGAATATCATTACCTTTCCATATTTCTTTATTAGGCAATTCGACAATCGTTACTTTTTCAAGTGGGGATTCTTTAACGATCATTGTATTAACATTTTTGTGATGTACCATTAATAGTTCAAAATCATTCACGACCATTTCAGAAAGAATGGATTCTAGTTCTTTTATTTCATCTAAAGAAGCTTCAGACTGCTCTGTACGAATAAATAAAATTCGTTTGCTCTTTTTTACTTTATCTAAGAAGCGTTTAATTCTACGATCATATTTTTCTCGAACTTCAGGGTAACCGCCTAAATGGGTTAGTGTATTATTATGTGCTTTAAAATCATGATTTATACCAATATCATATACAGGATTATATACATATAAATCATTTTCAGACAGATATTTAATTGGTTTCAGATTTTTAATATCCATAAATCCCGAAAATCTGTTTTTGAGTAGTAAATTAACTTTTGATAAAGTTGGGGATCCGACCCAATCTAGTACGCCTGAAAATGGTCGTAAATTATGTTCTCTTAATTTCATCGCCGCTAAACAGAGATGCCCTAGGCTAAAGGTAGCATCATATTCCCCTTTTATTTTATTCAAATTTGCCAAGTAACATATCCCTCCTTAATTAAAATTCTATTATTATTTAATATATGAAAATAATTTATTTGTGTATAAGCGAACATAAGTAAAATAAAAAAATAGATATTAATTGGTAACGTCAAGAATTTTGTGTAAGGTTCTATAGAGTATCCTCAGATTATGCTGTATTTGATAATAAATTCATTTATCTGTTTCCCACTAGGAGACTGAATATTCAGTCTCCTAGTGGGAAAC
>NZ_JAOUSE010000030.1:0-37912 GCF_025660415.1 Pallidibacillus thermolactis | reverse complement strand
ACTGGACATGGAAAAGACCATGTCCAGCCTAAATAAGATAAGAATCTTAGAAAATGATGAGCAAAAAAAGACAAATCCCAACTCAAATGAAGCATTTGAGTTGGGGTTTGTCGACAGTCTGAGCTGTCCTTTACATAGAGAAAGGACAGCTTTTTCATATTATTCAATCGTTACATCTTTTAATTTAAACATACCTGCTGGTGTAATTTCGAATCCTTTAACTTTATTATCAATACCTACAATAAAGTCTGTGTGAAGTAAATAAATCATTGGAGCGATTTCAACTAGTTTTTCTTGAGCTTGTGAATATAAGTCTAACCGTGTTGCTTCATCATTTTCTTGTCTTGCTTGCTCTAATATTTTATCTAACTCAGCATCTTTAGTGAACGTCCGGTTACCTGGATCTCCTACATTTTCAGAATGGAATACGGGATATAAACCGTAGTCTGCATCGGCAGTTACAGTTGTCCATCCAAGAATAAACATGTCATGTTGTCCAGCTGCGGTTTGCTCTAAGTATGCACCCCATTCAAGAATTTCAATTTTTACATCGATGCCAATTTCGCTTAGAGCTGATTGCACATATTCAGCAATTTTCACGCGATCTGGGTTATCATTCGTCCATAGTGTTGTTTTAAACCCATCTGCATAACCCGCTTCAGCAAGTAATGCTTTTGCTTCTTCAACATTATATTCTAATGGTTCTACGGATTCATCGAAGCCCCAAACATGTGGCGCAATTGGTCCTGTAGCAGGTACACCAGTTCCTTCATAGATTCCATCAATAATTTGTGTTTTATCTATCGCCATAGAAATGGCCTGACGTACACGAACATCATTAAACGGTTCCTTTTCCATATTAAAGCCTACATAAGAAAGTGATAAACTTGGTTGTTTATGAACACTTGCATTTGCTAATGACTCTACACGACTTATATCAGAAGGACTTAAAGGATCAATCACATGAGATGTGCCAGATTCTAGCTCTGCTACACGTGTTAAACTTTCTGATACTACTTTAAATGTAACACTATCAAGTTTTGCTTTTTCTCCCCAATAATCTTCATTTCGTACTAGTTTAATATATTCGCCCGATTTCCATTCATCTAATTTAAACCATCCCGTACCTGAAGGATTTAAGCTAATATAAGCTCCTGGCTCATCACCATTTTTCATTCCCTCATAGTCCTTTTCAATGGCGTTAGGACTAATTATTCCACCACCATTGTGTGCTAAGTGAGCTGGAAATGGTGCAAATGGATATTGTAATTTAAATTGAACAGTATAATCATCAACTACTTCAATTGAATCAATCATTTCATATAAGAAAGCTCGAGGCGAACCGACATCCGGGTCAAGTATTCTTTCAAAGTTTTTTTTCACTGCTTCTGCATTAAAGTCAGCACCATCATGGAATTTAATTCCTTCACGCAACTTGAATTCCCATGTTGTATCGTCAATTAGGTCCCAAGATTCAGCCAGACCAGGAGCTAGCTCCATATTTTCATCGTGATAAACTAATTGTTCATAAATGTTATAAGCTACATTACTAGATGATGTATCATTTGAACCATGTGGATCCAAAGATACCGCTTCTGAAAGTTGGGCTATGATTAAATCCTGTGTAGAGCCTGAATCTGATCCCGCATCTCCACCTTTTTCATCGGATGAAGATGACGAATTGTTACTTGAACATGCTGATAAAATAAGACCAAAAACAAGCATCATTACAATAGTAAAATATGTTCTTTTCTTCCTTAACATTCATTTTACCCCCTTATGTATATACCCCTATTCTATTATTCTACTTTTATCATACTCTTCAATTAATATAATATGAAATTTCAAAATATACAATATTTATTATTAAATTATTATTAAAAAAATTACAACAATTAATGACATTACTTGACAAAAATACAGTGTTTTTCTCTATTTTGTCGGTGTTTGTCGAAAGTTTTTTACTAATTTCGATATTTTTCGCTAATATAACATTTCAGAATTATTAGATAATATAGTATTATAGGTATGTCCTACCCTATAAAAATAAAAAAATTTTATTAACGGAATTGCCAACTTTTTACCTACTATTTTATTAAAAGAAAGGATGATAAGATGGCTAATCAACCGGTTCAGACAATTACATCTAAACCACATAGGGTGACCAAACGGCAATCGGAATGGAGGATTTTTTACAGAAATTTCAAGAAGAACAAAGCTGCTTTAATTAGCTTTTTTCTTATCATTTTATTTATTGCTATCGCATTAATTGGTCCACTATTAACAACATATGATCCGACAGCGATTGACTATACGAAAAAACTATTAACACCGAATGGAGAACATTGGTTTGGCACTGATCATGCTGGTCGTGATATTTTTACTAGAATCATTCATGGTATGGGGCTTACTTTATATGTAGGATTTGTGTCTGTGGCGATTGGTGCTATTTTTGGTGTTTTGTTAGGAATTATATCCGGCTATTATGGTGGCGTGGTAGACTCCATTATTATGCGGACAATGGATGTATTGTTAGCGTTTCCAGGAATTTTACTTGCCATTGCAATTGCTGGTGTTTTAGGTGGTAGTTTAAATAACGTCATTATTGCTGTAGCCATATATTCAATCCCTTCATTCGCAAGGATTGTCCGAGGTTCTACATTATCTGTTCGTAAACTCGAATATATTGATGCCGTTCGCGCCCTTGGAGCAAGCGATTTTCGAATAATAATCCGACATATATTACCCAATATATTATCACCCATTATCGTTCAAGCAACACTACGAGTTGCTACAGCTATTTTAACAGCTGCTGGTCTTTCATTCCTAGGATTAGGTGCTCAACCACCTACACCTGAATGGGGAGCAATGTTAAATGATGGAAGATCTTATATTTTCGATTATCCACATGTCGCCTTTTTCCCTGGAATCGCAATTGTGATTATCGTGCTCGTATTTAATATATTCGGAGATGGTTTACGCGATGCCTTAGACCCTAAAATGAGAAAACGTTAGGAGGGGAAATACATGATTCAATTTATTTTTAGACGTTTATTACAATTAATCCCTGTTTTAATAGGAGTAACGATTCTAGTATTCTCTTTAATGCATTTATCGCCTGGTGATCCCGCTCAAATTATCGCAGGGGAAGGGGCTCCGGAACATACAATTGAAAACATCCGAGAACGTTTAGGATTAAATGAACCTTTACACGTCCAGTATTTAACATATGTAGGAAACTTGCTACAAGGTGATCTTGGTAATTCGATTCGTAGCAATCGACCGGTTATTAATGAAATAGAAGCAAGGTTTTGGACTACAGTCGAACTCGCCTTTTATAGTGTCGTGTTGGCTGTTTTCATTGGTTTAATTGCTGGGATTATTTCCGCTGTTCGCGCATCATCTTGGATTGATGCAATCATTATGATTATTGCCTTATTCGGATTATCAATGCCTAACTTCTGGATGGGATTAATGTTAATAAAATATTTTGCAATTGACCACCCAATCTTTTTACCGTCAGGTTGGGGTTCTTGGCAACAAAATATCCTACCGGTCATTACACTCGGTACTGGAGGAGCTGCTATTATTGCTCGGATGACACGGTCGAGTATGTTAGAAGTTATTAACCAAGATTATATACGTACAGCGAGAGCAAAGGGTGTGAAGGAGAGACTTGTTATATATAAACATGCATTGAAAAATGCTTTAATACCAGTAGTTACAGTAGCTGGTTTAGAGTTTGGTAGTTTCTTAGGTGGGGCTGTTTTAACAGAATCAGTATTTGCAATCAATGGAATGGGCCGGCTAGTCGTTGATGCAATTTATCAAAGAGATTTCCCAGTTTTACAAGGAACTGTTCTGATCATTGCTTTATTATTCGTGATCGTTAATACGTTAGTTGATATTTCATACCGTTATTTAAATAAACGAATAGACTTGCAATAGGGGTGAACACATGTGAAAAACATTTTAGAAGTAAAGAATCTTTGTACCTCTTTTTTTACAGAAGAAGGAGAAGTGAAGGCCGTTAACGGTGTTAGTTTTTCCGTACCATCTGGAAGAACGTTAGGAATCGTAGGTGAGTCGGGTTCAGGTAAAAGTATTACATCACTATCTATTTTACGACTTATTCAAAGTCCAGGAAAAATTAAAAGTGGAGAAATTTTATTTGATGGTAAGGATCTCTTGCAACTCTCAGAAAAGGACATGCGCAAAATTCGAGGTAACGAAATTTCAATGATTTTCCAAGAACCAATGACTTCCTTAAACCCTGTTTTTACAATTGGTGAGCAAATTAGTGAAGTTTATCAAATCCATCGGAATTTATCCAAGAGAGAAGCAAAGGAAAAATCAATTGAAATGTTAAAGCTTGTTGGTATTCCTTCTCCTGAAAAACGAATTGATCAATATCCACATGAATTATCAGGTGGAATGCGTCAACGGGTTATGATTGCAATGGCTCTTGCTTGTAATCCGAAATTATTAATTGCAGATGAACCAACGACTGCTTTAGATGTAACGATTCAAGCACAAATTTTAAGGTTAATAAAAGAGTTACAAGAAAAACTTCACATGTCTGTTATTTTCATTACTCACGATTTAGGTGTCGTTGCCGAAACATGTGATTATGTTGCTGTTATGTATTGCGGAAAAGTAGTTGAATTTGCAGACGTCAAAACATTATTTAAAAATCCACAGCATCCGTATACAGTTGGCTTATTAAATTCACTACCACGGCATGATATTGACCAAGAAGAACTTATTGCAATCAAAGGAAATGTGCCCAGCCCTTTTGAAATGCCAAATGGTTGTGCTTTTGCACCAAGATGTCCCCATGCATCAGCCATATGTCATACGAAAGAGCCGGAATTAGTAGCGCATCTAGAAAATAATGAAATTCGCTGCTGGATCTATTCAAATGAGTGGGACGGAAATAAGGAGGTGGATGTAAACGGTGGGCAAAGAACTATTAACCGTTAAAAACCTAAAAAAATACTTTCCGATTAAGGGCGGATTTTTAGGCCGAACCGTCAATCACGTAAAAGCTGTTGACGATGTTTCTTTTACAATTTATCAAGGGGAAACTGTCAGTATTGTCGGTGAATCAGGATGCGGTAAGTCCACAACGGGACGCGCCATTTTACGACTAGATGAGCCGACTTCAGGAAGTATTATCTTTGATGGTACAGACCTCCTCAAGTTAAGCAAATCTGAAATGCGAAAAAAACGGAAAGATATGCAAATCATTTTCCAAGACCCTTTCGCTTCTTTAAATCCACGTCAAACAGTGAAAAGTATTATTAAAGAAGCGATGACCATTCAAAATGTTCATTCAAAAAGTGATCGAGAAAAAGAGGTATTACAACTTCTAGAAACAGTCGGAATTGCTAAATATCAAGCAGACCGATTTCCCCATGAATTTAGTGGTGGGCAAAGACAAAGAATTGGAATTGCACGGGCCTTATCTGTTCAACCAAAAATTATTATTTGTGATGAGGCAGTTTCAGCCCTTGATGTTTCTATTCAAGCACAAGTATTAAACTTGTTAAAAAAATTGCAACGAGAATATAATTTAACTTATTTATTTATTTCCCATGATCTCGGAGTTGTTCGACATATTTCTGATCGAATTATCGTCATGTATTTAGGGAAAATTGTCGAAATCGGTGATAAACATTCTATTTTTGAAAACCCACAACATCCTTATACAAAAGCTCTTTTATCATCGATTCCTGTTCCAGATCCAGAAAAACAAAGAGAACGAATTATCTTAAAAGGGGATCTTCCATCACCCATTCATCCACCATCAGGTTGTCGTTTTCATACTCGTTGTCCTTTTGCAACAGAGTTATGTCAAACAACGGAACCGGAACTTGTTCACAAAAATAATATGAAGACGGGCCACGCAGCAGCATGTCATTATATTGGTAAATTAAATGAGAAAGTTGCTGTTACAAATTAATCATTAGAGTGCCATTTGGAAATGGCCCTCTTCCTTTTTTTATAAAAATATACTTACCACTATTGACATCTTCTTTCTTAAACATTTCTCCCATTACGACTAGACTTAGAATTTTTGTGCATATTTTAGAAGATTAAGGAAATAGAAAAGTAATTTTTAGCATTTTCTAAATTATTGTTTTATAATATACATATTAATAAATGTGAATAGTTAATCATTCTAACGTTTGTGGAGGGAGTCACTTGGAACGCATATCAACAGATCAGTTACTCGAAATTTTTACGGAAATTTTTCCAAAAGATACATCCGTTGCTATATCTGATACGAGGGTTTATCAAGACTACTTTCCCAGTCCATCCATTAACTTACATATTAAACCTGGTGATCAAATTAAAAGGGGAAGTGCAACTTATAAAGCACTTTCATTAAAAAGAAAAATTTTTTCATACGTTGACCCAAGTGTGTTTGGTGTATCCTATTTTGGCTTATCTGTTCCAATATTGGAAAAAGGGAAACCAGATAGAGTTGTGACAGCCATTTTCCCTACGCGCGCTAATTATTCTCTACCAAATTTTTTTACAATTAAAAATGGCGATCGTTGGTATCCGGTACCTGTTCAAAGTATTCTATATTTAGAAGCGGAAAATCGTAAAGCTAAGGTTGTTACAAAAAATATTGATGGTTATCATAAACTTAATTTATCTGAGATTGAATATTTATTACCAGCGGAGCAGTTTATTCGGTGTCACCGTTCTTTTATTGTAAATGTAAATGCCATTGCAGAAATACAACCAGACTTCCATTCTACTTTTCTATTAGTTATGAAAAATGGCGATCGTATTCCTGTTAGCCAGTCCTATGCAAGCTATTTTAGAAAGCAGTTAATGTTTTAATAAAAATAAACCGTTTACAGTTTTTGTTCTGTTTTTTTCTGAATAGTTCCTTTATTTTCTATTTCATTCCAATAGAAATGTGGTTCCCCCCTCGCTTTGATAAGATAATGTAAAGTTCATAAAATGTTCAAAAAGAGGGGGATTACTGTGGAGAAAGAGCTTTCAAACGTATTACCTGAATCTTTAAAGGGTAAAATTGTTTCTGCTGATGAAGCTGCTTCATGGTTTGAAAACGGGATGACATTGGGGTTAAGTGGGTTTACTCGCGCAGGAGATGCTAAGGCAGTTCCACTTGCTTTAGTTGAACGGGCAAAAACTGACCCTTTCAAAGTAAACGTTTACACCGGTGCTTCTTTAGGTTCTGATATTGACAAATTAATGTCTGAACAAGGACTTATCGCAAAACGTTTACCATACCAAACAGATAATACAATTAGAAAGAAGATCAACCAAGGGGACGTATTATATATTGATCAACATTTATCCCATACTGCTGAACTTGTTCGCGCTGGGGTATTGCCAGAAATTGATTTTGCTATCGTAGAAGCGGTTGCTATTACAGAAGATGGTATGATTATCCCTACTACATCTGTAGGAAACTCTCCAATATTCGTTCAAAAAGCGAAAAATGTTATTGTAGAGTTAAATACAAATTTACCAAAAGAATTAGTTGGTGTACATGACATTTACTTACCTGAAAAACAAGGGGAAAGAAAACCGATACCTTTAACAAATTCTAGCGATCGTATTGGTAAAATTGGTATTCCTGTTGAGTTTGATAGAATTAAAGGTATTGTACTAACAACTGAAACGGATTCTCCTTCAACTATCGTACAACCTGATGAAGAAACACAAACAATGGCCAATCATTTAATGTCATTTTTACGTAAGGAAATTGAAGCAGGTCGATTAGATAAAACACTCGCGCCACTTCAAATCGGTGTTGGTTCAGTCGCAAATGCAGTATTACACGGTATGCTTACTTCTGAATTCCATGATCTTGAAGTATATTCTGAGGTACTACAAGATGCTGTATTTGATTTAATTGACGCGGGGAAAGTTAAAGTCGCTTCTGCAACTTCGATTACTTTATCAGAAGAAAAAGGAAATGAAGTATACGGCAACTTTGAAAAATATAAAGATAAATTGATTTTAAGACCACAAGAAATTTCGAACTATCCGGAGATTGTCCGTCGTCTCGGGACTATATCAATCAATACAGCATTAGAAGTTGATATTTACGGTAATGTAAATTCAACACATGTTTCCGGTACGAAGATGATGAACGGTATTGGTGGATCCGGTGACTTTGCACGTAATGCTCGTCTAACAGTATTTGTTACAAAATCGGTTGCAAAAGGCGGTAACATTTCCAGTATTGTTCCTTTTGTATCGCATGTAGATCATACTGAACATGATGTTGATGTTATTGTTACTGAGCAAGGTTATGCTGATTTACGTGGTCTTGCACCGAGAGAGCGTGCGGAGTTGATTATTGAAAATTGTGCACATCCTATGTATAAAGAACAGTTGAAAGATTACTATTTTGAAGCATTAACACAAGGCGGCCAAACACCTCACATTTTAGAAAAAGCTTTTTCATTCCATATTAACTTTGCTAAAAATGGAACCATGTTAGAAAAAGTTCCTGTAACAAACTAATTCTTTCGTTCCTTATAGGTTGTCCAATGATTCGGACAACCTCTTTTATTGCCATAATTCAACAGGATCGATTTATTTCAATTTTTAGAACAGAGCAAATGCGACAATCTAAGAATCATGATAAGATATGAGTAAATATAAATTGAGGATGATGAGAAATGAAAAAGGCCGAAATACAAAAAAAAATGGACGAATTAAAAAGTGATTATATACGTATTCAAGGAGATATGGAAAAATTAGAATCCCTTGGCAAGCATAGTAATGTTGCATACTCTGAAAAACTGCTTGAAGAAATTGAAGCTGAGTTAAAACGGTTGCGGGAAAAACTTCAACAAACGGAATCGTAAACGCTAATAACAAAAGACGCAAGTAAAAAACTTGAAATAAATAAGAACTTACAACACTGAATTTTCCTTCTAATTGGAAAAGGGGACTACTTTCTCTGTTCAAAAGAGTAGTCCCCATTAAACATTTTTATTCTGCTATATCTGCCCATTTATATTCATAAGTAGGACCAAATGGATTGTAATGTATGCCTTTCACTCGTGGTGAAACCAGTTGTGCAATAGAAGATTGGTAAATTGGTGCAATCGCAGCGTCCTCAAATAGGATTTTTTCTGCCTCTAAGAAGTTCTCATAACGTTTCACGTTATCCGTTGCATATGTTGTTGTCGTTTCAAGTACGAGTCGGTCATATTCAGAATTGGAATATCCCATCATATTATTTCCGCTATCTGTAGTCCATAGATTCATATACGTAAATGGATCAAGGAAATCAGCACCCCATCTTGAAATTTGCATTTCATATTGCATTTTTGTATCTAAATCCAGACGTTGTTTTTTAGGTACTCGTTTAATATTTACGGTTAAACCTTCTAAGTTGGTTTCAAGTTGGTTAGCAATGTATTCTGTCATGAGTTTGGTTGTTTCATCATCATCGACTAATAATTCTAGTTCTACTTTTTCTTCATTAATCTCTGTTAGTCCTTGTTGCCAAGCTTGTTTGGCAGCTTCTAAATCATATGTCACTAAGTCACCATTGACTTCACGGAAGTCTTCACCAGTTTCCGGAATTGGAGTAAAGTCTTTTGGAATAAGACCGTTTGCTACAATTGAACCATTATTTAAAATTTCATTCACTAATGCCTCTTTATTAAAGGCTTGACTAATAGCCGCTCTGATATTTTTATTTGCTAACGCAGGATGAGCCTCCTGATTGAATTTAATAAAGTACACAAATGTTGCTGGCTGAATATGGAACTCATCGTTTGTTGCATATTGGTCTACAAGATCAGATGATAAGTCAACTCTATCTAAAGAGCCTTCATTATACAAGTTTACTGCCGTTTGTGGTTCTTTCATCACTTTGAACGTAAGCTTGTCCATTTGAACTGTTTCAGCATCCCAATAACTCTCATTTTTTACTAATTCCCAAGAATCGCTTGTACTTGTCCAATTTTCCATTGTGTAAGGTCCATTGGAAAGTAGGGTATCAGAACTTGTCGCAAATTTATCGCCTTGTTCTTCAACAAATTTCTGATTTAGCGGTAAAAATGTACCAAACGTTACAAGAGTTTCAAAATATGCAATTGGATTTTCTAGTTCAACGACAAAAGTATAATCATCTTCAGCATGTACTCCTAATTCCTCTTTAGGCAATTCACCAGAACTCACAGCTGTTGCATTTTTAATAACATTATTCATCATATATGGTCCATATTCAGAACCTGTTGCAGGATCAACGGCACGTTGCCAAGAATAGACGAAATCGTGTGCTGTCACCGGATCACCATTTTCCCATTTTGCATCTTCACGAAGATGGAATGTCCATGTTAGACCATCCTCACTTACATCATGACTTGTTGCAATTCCAGGTACTGCTTTAGCATCGGCATCCAGTCGATATAAACCTTCCATCGTTGCTGCTAGATAAACAAAGGATGATTCATCTGTAGCAATGGATGGATCCATTGAAGGAATAGCTTCTGGATTTGGAAAATGTAATACTTTTTCATCTGATCCGGGAGAATTTTTTGACTTCTCTGTGCTTCCGGTTTCATCACTACCACAAGCAGCAATGAATGGAATAATAAATCCCAAAATCATGACTACAAAAATGTTTTTTAGCTTCATCTTGTAATACCCCCTAATCAGTTATGACCCTCTTTAACAATTTAGTATATTGAAATATATTAAATTATATAGTATTATAACTTCGAATTTAAAAAAAGTAAACACTTTTTTAACAATTCAATAATTATTCTGTGTTTTAAAGCTTTATTTAATTAAAATGTTTGCTATATTAAAATAAAGTTATTCATGTATTTACCAATTTATTCGATAAGGGATTTGATTAGATACTGGACTTTTAATCGGATACCTTACTATAATAGAAAAGCAATCGGTAATGATCCGATTGCTTGGTAATGGATTATGTTTTTTTATTCAACTGCATCTTCGTGTTCTTCTTCAATCTCAACTTTTGTTATAAGTACTTTATCAACTCGTACATGATCCATGTCAACAATTTCTAAAACAAAATCTGCTACTTGAACGGTATCACCAACACGGGGAATATCGCCTAAATTCATTGTTATGTAACCGCCAAGAGTATGGAAATTATTTCCACCACGAAGGCTTGGTTCATCTTCTAAATCAAAAAATCGGGCAAATGTATCAATGGGTAATAATCCATCAGCTAACCATGTATCATCCGATCTTTTTATAATTTGTGGCTCATCTTCATCATCACTTTCAGGTAGTTCACCAACAATATTTTCCATGAAATCATGCATTGTTACATAACCTTCAATACCACCATACTCGTCAATAACCATGGCCTCATGTTGACCTGATTTTTTCAAAGCTTCTAAAGCTTGGAAAACTTTCATTGGTTCTGGAAGGATCAATGTATCACGAATACACTCGGAAAGATC
Source organism: Pallidibacillus thermolactis (assembly GCF_025660415.1). Taxonomy (NCBI): domain Bacteria; kingdom Bacillati; phylum Bacillota; class Bacilli; order Caryophanales; family Bacillaceae; genus Pallidibacillus; species Pallidibacillus thermolactis. The sequence continues at coordinate 26,456 of NZ_JAOUSE010000030.1, read as the reverse complement.
GAGATGTTCATTTTTAGCCATTTTTGCAAATATATCTTTTGTATGAATAATCCCGGCAAAATCATCTAAACTGCCACGCCCAGCAGGGAAACGGGAGTAATTACTTTCTAACATTTTTGCAAGATTTTCTGCTAAAGGTTTTTCTAAATCAATCCAAACAATTTGTGTTCTTGGTGTAAGGATATCACCAAGACGTTTATCCCCTAAATAGAATATTTGTTCAACCATATCTTGTTCAATTTCTTCTACAACACCACTGTAAACCCCTTGTTCAATTAACTGAGCGATTTCTTCTTCTGTTACAGCAGGTTCATTTTTCGGCTTAATTCCTAATATTTTTAAAACAAGTTCCGTTGATCGACTTAAAAACCATATAAGAGGTTTGCCAACTTTAGAGAAAAAATACATCGGTTTCGCGACTACCATTGACACACCTTCGGGATTATTCATCCCTATTCGTTTTGGAACGAGTTCGCCCAGAATAAGAGATAAATATGTAGATAATCCAATTACAATAATATAACTAAGTTGACTAGCAAATGGTGCTAAAAAACTGATCTTTTGTAAGTAAGGTGTTACTTGAGAGGCAATTGTTGCACCTCCAAAGGCACCAGTAACAACCCCGATTAAAGTAATCCCAATTTGAATCGTTGATAATAACTGGTTCGGATTATTTGCCAATTTCAAGGCAATACCTGCTTTTTTATTTCCCTCTTCTTCTAATTTCTCAAGTTTTGTTTTTTTGGAAGTCACAATGGCAATTTCCGTCATGGAAAATACACCATTTATTAAAATTAATAATAACACTAATATTATGGGAATCCATAAACTATCCAAGTGTAAAATCACTTCTCCTTTAAATTAGATACTTGTTTGGATTATTTTAACCTTTTAAAAAATATTTTATCATAATCGTTTGGACGATATAAAATTTAAACATTTAAAATCGAAATTTTTCACAAAAAGTTTGTGAAATCATATACAATATCAGAAGGATATATTACATTCTTTATAGAAATAATGATATAGGAATATTTTGATTACATTTAATAAGGAGGGGTGGAGCTATTGAAGGATAGCTCCGAAAATATGGCGAATAAATATATCGTACCGGTTGACCAATCAGAACATTCAAAACGAGCAGTAAACTATGCTTATTCATTATGTAAAAAGTTAGATGGAGAAATTATAATAGTGAATGTTCAGCCGAACTATACCTTCTCGCCAAACGTCCACCGTGTAATATCAAAAAAGGATATTGAAAAATATGTTGAGGAATTAGGTAAGGAAGTCATTGAACTTACATTAAAAGATAGTCAAGGTCAAGAATTGATAACAGAGAAGATCGTTTTAACTGGGGAACCTAAAATTGAAATTACAAAAATTGCAAAGGAAAAAGGCGCAGAAGCAATTGTTATGGGGTCTCGTGGACTAGGACCTGTTAAAAGTGCAGTATTAGGTAGTGTAAGTGTTGGAGTCTTACAATTGGCGCCATGTCCAGTCATCATTGTTCCATAGCACATACTTATTTCTTTATTTGTGGTATACAAAAGTTTATGAAGACTTTTATATACCACTTTTTTTATATAAAAGTGTAATTTTCACCGATCTTGAAAGAACAAATTATAATTTTAAAACTATGTATGCTTACATCACCATGCAACTCATTAAGCAAATCTATAATGACTAACTGCACCCTTTTTAGATTTTACAAAATAAGGAATATTTTTCTCAAAACCGGACAGATTAATAGGCAGAATTGAAAAAAATTGGAAGTGATAAAGATTTGGGTAATGTAGAAAAAAGACAGCTCTTTATCGCATTTGTCATGATCATAATATTTGTTTCACCATTATTTATTTTGGGTGAAGATGCCCATATTCGAGTACATGACAATTTGGACTCAAATCTAGCCTGGTATAAAGTTCTCGCTAATAGTGGACAACTATTTGGTTCTGTTGATGCAACTATTCCACAAATAATTAACGGTTTGCCACGTTATGCCTTCGGTTCAGAATGGACAGGCATCGTCTTACTGCATGCCTTATTCCAAACGATGACTGCTTATGCCATAAGTCAAACGATTACCCGTGTATTTGCGTTTATCGGGATGTATTTACTATTAAAAGATTTTTTTATTAAAGATAAAAAAGCACACCTGATCACTGTCGGTGTTGCTTTAACCTTTGCCTTAACTCCATTCTGGCCATCAGGGATGTTAAGTACACTAGGGCACCCGTTAGCACTATGGGCGTTTTTAAAAATTCGGCAAGGAAAAGATACATGGAAAGAATGGGTAACCATTTGTTTATTACCCTTTTACTCAAGTATTGTTCTAGGATTTTTCTTCTTTTTAGTTGCCATTTTTATTTTCTGGCTCGTGGATGCGATTCGAAAGAAACAATTAAACGGTCGCTTTTTGTTTAGCATTATATTAATGGGTGTTATTTACTTACTTGTTGAATACCGCCTTGTCTATGCAACGTTATTTAGTGATGAGGTTAGCCATCGTGTCGAATTTATTTCATCCAGGCATGAGTTGTTACGAAGTTTGCGACTATCCCTTAAAAACTTTGTATTTGGCCATACCCATGTAATGACCAACCATACGATTGTCATTTTGCCTATCCTTTTACTTGTCATTGGTCTAATCATACTAAGAAAACAATGGCGTCAAGAAAAATTAATTCTCTTTCTTTTTATTCTAAACTACGCCTTATCCCTTTGGTATGCTCTCTGGTTTAACGTAATGTGGATACCACTAAAGGAAAAAATTGAGTTATTAACCACTTTTAATTTTGCCCGTTTTCATTTTTTACGACCGCTTATTATTTATTTAAGTTTTGGACTATCTTTATATTATTTATGGCGAACAGGATGGAGGAAAATTGTGTATATCGCCATTATTGGGCAAATCATTGTATTAATTCCATTTAATGAAGAAATCCATTATCGAGTTATTCATCATATGCCTTCTTTTAGAGAATTTTATGCTACAGAACTTTTTCAAGAAATTAAAGAATATATAGGTAGACCCCAATCGGAATATCGAGTTGTCTCAATTGGCCTTCATCCAGCAATATCACAATATAACGGTTTCTATACGTTAGATACTTACAGCAATTTTTATCCCCTTCGATATAAATATCAGTTTCGGGAAATTATTGCGAATGAGTTAGAAAAAAATAAAAAGCTCCGAATTTATTTTGATGAATGGGGAAGTCGATGCTACGTATTTGTCGATGAACTTGGGAAAAAATATGATTTTCGAAAAAAGTCAAAGCGAGTCATCCAACATTTGGATATGAATACGGACGCATTATATGAAATGGGAGGTCGCTATATTTTTTCAAGCCTTCCCATTGAAAATGCACATGAAAACAATTTAATTTTTGAAAAAAGTTTTGAACATCCTGAATCAGCATGGAAAGTTTATCTTTACCGTGTCATGTTGCAAAATACTTCGTAAGGAGAGACTTCTATGGAGAATAATAGTCCGTTACTTGCCATTGTGGTCCCTTGTTATAACGAAGAAGAAGTTTTACCAGAAACAATAAAACAGCTATCTTGTTGTTTAAACGATTTAGTAAATGACCAGCTTATCCATATGGATAGTAAAATATTGTTTGTTGACGATGGTAGTAGGGACCATACTTGGTCGATTATTGCAAGGGAAAGTATTCGAAACCCATTGGTGACCGGAATTAAACTTACTCGCAACGTCGGTCATCAAAACGCATTACTTGCTGGTTATCTAGTAGCGAAGGAAAAATGTGACTGCGCCATTTCCATTGATTGTGATCTTCAAGATGACATTTCCGTCATTCGTAACTTTATCGAAAAATATCACCAAGGATATGAAATCGTCTATGGTGTGCGTGATTCTAGAGAGACGGACACTTGGTTTAAACGAACAACCGCTCTTTCCTTTTACCGATTAATGAAAAAAATGGGGATTCATCTTGTACACAATCATGCAGACTTCCGGCTCCTAGGAAAACGTGCCCTAGAAGAATTGGCAAAATACGAAGAGAACAATCTTTTTCTTCGTGGCATTATTCCTCTTCTCGGGTTTAAAGCAACAGAAGTTTACTACGATCGTAAGGAACGATTTGCTGGCAAAACGAAATATCCGCTAAAGAAGATGTTATCTTTTGCGATCAATGGTATTACTTCTTTCAGTATGATTCCGATTAGAATCATTACTTTTCTAGGCTTCGTCCTATTTTTCATAAGTATATTTGCAGGGAGTTACGCCCTTATTCAGAAAGTACTCGGTTTTACAAGTGCAGGATGGACTTCACTAATGATTTCTATCTGGTTCATTGGTGGATTGCAATTAGTTGCCATCGGAATCATTGGCGAATATATCGGGAAAATTTTCATGGAAGTAAAAAAACGACCAAAGTTTGCCATTGATATTGATCTTTATACGAAACCAATGTTAGGGGAGCAGAGTATAAAAGATGAAATACTGGTCAATTTAAAGCACAAAAAAGAGGGCTGATGTAAGGAATACGGTTTTATTCCCCATATCAATGCACTTTTTCACCAACTTCCAAACAAAGTGTTTTCAGCACGTGGATGAACACTGTTTTTCCCAGGAAAACAAGCAAGAACTGCTTTCAACACCAAATTGAACGCACTTTTTCTTCGGCAATCAAACAAAAACTGTTTTCAACACCAAATTGAACGCACTTTTTCTCGGGAAAACATGCAATAACTGCTTTCAACACCAAATTGAACGCACTTTTTCTCGGGAAAACATGCAATAACTGCTTTCAACACCAAATTGAACGCACTTTTTCTTCGGCAATCAAGCAAAAACTGTTTTCAACACCACGTTGAACGCACTTTTTCTTCGGCAATCAAACAAAAACTATTTTCAACAAGCTCTCCCCTCAAAAAAACTCTATTCCCCTTAGTCACGTTAAGGGAATAGAGTTTTTTAAGAATAATTATTAATGTTGATATTGGACCTCATACAAGCGGGCAAAAACACCATTTTTTGCCAGGAGTTCTTCCCTTGTACCTTGCTCAACAATCCCTTGTTCTGTTACAACAACAATTTTATCAGCATTACGGATGGTTGCTAACCGGTGTGCAATAACAAGGGTTGTGCGATTTTCGGCTAATTCATCTAAAGATTTTTGAATTAAGCGTTCAGTTTCAGTATCAAGGGCTGAAGTTGCTTCATCTAGAATTAAGATTGGTGGGTTTTTTAAGAACATCCGTGCAATAGCAACACGTTGTTTTTGACCACCAGATAGCTTCATCCCTCGTTCGCCCACTTGGGTATCGAGTCCTTCAGGCAAGTTTAAAATAAAATCGTATATATCGGCACGTTTTGCCGCTTCTAGAATCTCTTCATCAGTTGCATTCATTTTTCCGTAAGCAATATTTTCACGTAATGTCCCTGTAAATAGAAACACATCTTGTTGTACAATTCCAATTTGCGAACGGAGTGATTTTTTCTTCATATTACGTATATCAATACCGTCAATGCTAATAGATCCGTCATCCACATCATAGAAACGCGGAATTAAGGAACAGATAGTAGACTTACCAGCCCCGGACGGCCCGACGAACGCCACCGTTTCGCCCGCTTTAATTTCTAAATTAATATTTGCTAACACTGTTTTATTATCCTCATAACTGAAGGATACATTTTGAAACGTAATATCTCCTCTTAAGTGGGGCACCTCAATGGCGTCCTCCACATCTTGTACGTCCGGCTCACTATCGATTAATTCTGTAAACCGTTTAAAACCTGCCATTCCTTTTGGATATAGTTCCATCAAAGCACTAATTTTGTCCACGGGCTTAAATAGTACGTTGACATATAAAATAAAACCAACTAACTCCCCGTATGACAGACTACCACGAAAACTAAACCAAGCACCCACCACAAGCACAATCAATGTAGCAAAACGTGTCATCATGTACATACTGGAATTTGTCATCGCCATAACTTTATAGGCTGCAAGTTTAGCTTTATGGAACTTCTTGTTGTCCTGAGAAAAACGCTTGATCTCATACTCTTCGTTCGTAAAAGATTGTACAACTCGAACACCGGAAACACTATCTTCTACTCGGGCGTTTACATCAGCAATTTTTTCATACATAGTTTTCCACGCTTTATTCATTTGTATATTACAGTACGTAATGACAATCACAAGCAACGGAATCACAAGTATCGTCACAATAGCAAGCTGAACATGTACTTGTACCATAATACAAAAAGCACCAATAATCGTCATGACTGCAATAAAGGCATCCTCCGGACCATGATGAGCCAGTTCTCCTATATCAAACAAGTCGTTCGTAATTCGACTCATCACATGCCCTGTTTTCGTATTATCAAAAAAGCGGAAAGATTGACGTTGTACGTGGGTAAATAACTCTTGGCGCATGTCTGTTTCAATATTGATTCCCAACATATGACCAAGGTAACCAACAATATATTGTAAATACGTACTAATTAAATACAAAACTAGTAACGCTGCACTCGTTGAAACAATTTTTGACCAATCACCACTAGGCAATAGTGAGTCAATAAACCATTGCACCGCAATTGGAAACGCTAACTCTAAAATTGCTACGATAATCGCACTTGTAAAATCAATCGTAAACAATTTTTTATGTGGTCTATAATAAGAAAAAAATCTCCGAAGCATAATCGATCTCCTTTTTATTTCTACATACTATCAAATACTACTCCTCATATTCTATACTAAAAAATACAAGAGTTCTATTTTATAAATTTGGAAAATGCTCATCTCTTAAAATTGTAAAATTTTACCGTTAGTTTAATTGGTGATAAAATAAAACTACCTACTATTTTATAGAGGTGAAATCTTTCAATGATTAATATTCTTGTAACTTTAAACTCCAACTACATCCCACCCTTAAAAGTTTTACTCAAATCATTGTTTGTCCATAACAAAGATGAGCAATTCACCATTTACCTCATACATTCAGAACTAACAAAACAAGAGCTAGATTTACTCCGGTTTTATATAGAAGAACATGGACAACATTTTTACCCAATTTTTGTAAAAAAAGAATTATTTAATGATGCACCCGTTTTCCGACATTACTCCGTTGAAATGTACTACCGATTGGTAGCCCACTTGTTTTTACCAGATAACGTCGATCGCATTCTGTACCTCGACCCTGATATTGTTGCCATCAATCCAATTACCGATTTCTATTATACTGAATTTGATGATTGTCTTTTTGTTGCTGCAGAACATGAACATATCGCACGTTTTGTTAAAGGGATAAATAATCTGCGCCTTAATACCCCCTTTGCTAAAGGATACTTTAATACTGGCGTCCTACTAATGAATGTAACATTAATGCGGAAATTAGTAAGTTTAAAAGAGATTTATCAGTTTATTAAAAAAAATAAATATAAACTTATTTTTCCTGATCAAGATGTGTTAAATGGACTTTACTGGGATAAAATTAAACCCGTTGACAGTTATCGTTACAATTACGATGCACGTTTTTTTAAATTTGGTAAAATTTCTCGAAAAATAGCAGGAGATCTTTCTTGGATCAAGAAAAATACAATATTCATTCATTATTGCGGAAAGGATAAACCGTGGCATGTTGACTATAAAGGGGGGCTCGGAATATTTTACCAGCGATATGCAGAAATGATACAATCTAACCAAGAAAATATATTGAGTTCAAAAAAATAGGAGTTGATAGTATGAAGGAAGAGTTAATTAAACGGTTCACGACCTATGTCAAAATTGACACGCAATCCAATGAAGAAAGTGATACGACACCTTCTACTCCAGGTCAATGGGATTTACTGAAATTACTTGAACAAGAATTAAAGGAAATCGGTTTAGACGAAGTTGAACTTGATGAAAACGGTTATTTATTCGCAACATTGCCGGCAAATACAGATAAAAATGTACCGACGATTGGGTTTTTAGCCCACGTTGATACAGCAACCGATTTTACTGGTAAAAATGTAAAACCACAAATTGTTGAAAATTATGATGGTGGAGAAATCATCCTAAATAAAGAAAAAAATATTGTTCTATCTCCAGAACAATTTCCATCCTTAAACAAATATATAGGACAAACTTTAATTACAACCGATGGAACTACACTTCTTGGCGCAGATGATAAAGCAGGCGTTGCAGAAATTATGACAGCAATGAATTACCTCGTTCAACATCCTGAAATTAACCATGGAACCATTCGTGTTGCCTTTACACCAGATGAAGAAATCGGTCGTGGACCACATAAATTTGATGTAAAACGTTTCAATGCAAAATATGCCTACACAATGGATGGTGGCCCACTGGGTGAACTAGAATATGAAACATTTAATGCAGCTGCTGCAAAAATAACGATAAAGGGGAACAATATTCATCCAGGTTCTGCAAAAAATAAAATGGTCAACTCCTTAAAAATCGCTATGGAATTAAACGCCTTACTTCCTGCCGAAGAAGCACCTGAGCATACGGAAGGCTATGAAGGATTTTACCATTTACTACAAATGAATGGCGATGTGGAAGAAACAAAACTTTACTATATCATTCGTGACCATGATCGTGACAAATTTGAAGGAAAAAAACAACATTTAACAAACATTGTAGAAGAGCTAAATGAAAAATACGGCCAAGGAACGTTAACACTTGATTTGAATGACCAATATTACAATATGAAAGAAAAAATTGAGGAAAACATTGAAGTGTTTGAATACGCAAAAGAAGCATTGGAACGCCTCGATATTGAACCAAAAATTACACCTGTTCGTGGAGGAACAGATGGTGCCCAATTATCTTACATGGGCTTACCGACACCTAACATTTTCGCAGGTGGCGAAAATATGCACGGAAAATTCGAATATGTTTCTGTTGAAACAATGGAAAAAGCGACTCAAGTGATTATTGAAATCGCGAAAATCTATGAGGAAAAGGCATAATATTATCGTTTCCTCGGGTGCCACTAGAGGGAAACTCTATGTAATATTGATAATATTAGCCTCAATAAAAGAACTGCCGTATGATACACGGATAAATTCCTTTCATTGGCAGTTCTTTTCATTATTGCACTATCTCCACCTCTGGGTATTCCACTCCAAAAGTTGCAACGGTGACTTTTTTCATCACTTGATCTTCTAATGGTTTATCATTGGCATCCCGATCAACACTTACAATCTTATCTACAACGTCCATTCCTTCTGTAACCTTGCCAAAGGCTGCATATTGTCCATCTAGATGAGGGGCTGCTTCAACCATTATAAAAAATTGGGATCCGGCAGAATCAGGATGCATTGCCCTTGCCATGGAAACTATTCCTCGTACATGTTTTAAATCATTTTCAAAGCCGTTGGTTGTAAATTCCCCTTTTATTGTATATCCAGGACCGCCGGTACCATCACCAGAAGGGTCACCACCTTGAATCATAAAACCAGGAATTACACGATGGAAAATTGTTCCGTCATAAAACCCTTGTTCTACTAACGAGACAAAGTTCGCTACTGTATTTGGGGCAATCGCCGGGTATAATTCCATCTTAATGATTCCCCCGTCCTCCATTTCAATTGTGACAACGGAATTTTCCGTTTCTTTGTTGCTACAGCATTTAGGAATAGACAAACGAATAAAACAACACATAATATTTAAATGGGAAAATATTTACTTTTTGGCCGCATAGAAATACCCCTCCCAATAATTACTAGTTCCAATCAATTATATATGCTTTCAAGGAAAAATGAAAAATTATATTATAAACAATTTAATTTTTTTATTTTAGCGTTGACTTTTTCATATTTTATTGTAAGATAATTAAAGAATAAAATAGTACCTTTAACTCAGTCCCGTGAGGCTGGCAAGGTTGTCGGAAAAAATTTCGTACAGAAAATACGGATGGACTAAATATATTTATATATATTTATCTAACGTTCGATCTTTAGGCGCCTTGCTGGTTTTTTAAGCAAGGTGCATTTTTTATGCCTTGCACAGCTCGGAAACGTGATTTTTTAATAACGAAATGGATTAAAGAAGGGGAGAGTGTGTATGGCAAAACAGGAAATTCAGGTCGATGAGAAACTTTCATTCCTCGAAAGTTTACCATTAAGTTTGCAACATTTATTTGCAATGTTTGGTTCAACTGTACTTGTTCCAATCTTATTCGGTATTGATCCCGCTACAATATTATTAATGAACGGGATTGGGACCATTTTATATATCCTAATAACAAAAGGGAAAATCCCTGCATATCTAGGTTCCAGCTTTGCCTTTATTTCTCCAGTTTTTGTTGTGTTAAATCGTTATGAAGGTAGTGAAGGTTATAGTTATGCTCTAGGTGGATTTCTTGCTGTTGGGGTTGCCTTGATTTTAATTGGATTACTGATTAACGCTATAGGTACGAATTGGATTGATGCAATATTCCCACCAGCTGCAATGGGGGCTATTGTTGCTGTTATCGGTCTTGAATTAATCCCTGTAGCAGCGGAAATGGCAGGATTTATCCCCACAGCTGATGCTGGCGCAGACTGGACTATGGATACAAATACCGTTACCGTTTCAGTTTTAACATTATTTATTACCATTATTTGTTGGGTTACTCTACGGGGCTTTTTAAAGATTATTCCAATTTTGCTTGGTATTGTTGGTGGCTATATGATCGCTTGGTTTGCTGGTCTTGTGGATTTCACTAGTGTTCAAAAAGCACCTTTTATTGCAATGCCTACTTTTTACGAGATTAAATTGAACTGGTCGGACATTTTTGCAATTTTACCTGCCGTCCTTGTTCTCATGCCAGAACATATCGGCCATACAATCGTTACCGGCAATATTGTCGGGAAAGATCTAACAAAAGACCCTGGACTTGGTCGTTCCTTTATTGGTAACGGAGTTTCTACGTTACTTTCAAGTTTCGTCGGTTCAACTCCAAACACAACTTACGGTGAAAATATCGGTGTACTCGCGATAACTAGAGTATATTCAACATGGATTATTGGAGGAGCAGCAGTAATTGCCATTATACTAGCATTCCTCGGAAAGTTTTCAGCCTTAATTTCAACTATACCAACAGCAGTTATGGGTGGTATTTCGTTACTATTATTCGGCATGATTGCTGTAAGTGGCTTACGTACACTCGTTGAATCAAAAGTTGACTATAGTAAAGCACGCAATTTAATTCTAACATCTATCGTATTCATTGTCGGTCTTAGCGGTGTTACAATCCAAATCGGTGAAGTACCTTTAAAAGGAATGGGACTTGCCACGATTGTTGCTATGATCGTAAGCTTATTCTTTCAACTCCTTGATTGCTTACATCTTTCTAATGAAGATAAATAAATACTTAGTTCAAACTTTAAAAGCCATTGGAGTTCCAGACCCAATGGCTTAATTTGATAGAAGTTGTAAAAACGTAGTAGCTTCCTATATCATTAGTAAGCTTAAAGCCATCACAGCCATCCCTAGCATTAAACCATAAATCGATGTATGGGCTTCATCGTATTTTTTGGCTGCTGGCAATAACTCATCTAAAGAAATAAATACCATGATTCCAGCTACTGCTGCAAATATGATACCGAACATGAAATCGTTCAAAAATGGCATAAGTAATAAGTAAGCAACAAATGCTCCTATTGGTTCTGACAATCCAGACAAAAAGGATAAATTAAACGCTTTTCTACGACTACCAGTCGCATAATAAATCGGAACAGATACAGCAATCCCTTCTGGAATATTATGGATCGCAATCGCAACAGCAATAGAAACTCCTAATGCTGGGTCATTTAGAGCAGAAACAAATGTTGCAATTCCCTCAGGAAAATTGTGTATCCCTATTGCTAAAGCGGCAAAAACCCCCACTTTCATTAAATCATTTTGTCTTGGAATCGGATCAGCCATATCTTCTATCTTTTTTAACTCATGGGGATTCGTTTGTTTTGGAATAAACTTATCAATTAATGCGATGAGTATCATTCCACCAAAGAAACCTATAACGGTTACCCATTTTCCGTTCATTACTCCAAGTTCATTTACCAAGGCCTCTTCCGCTTTCATAAATATTTCGACAAAGGATATATAAATCATGACTCCCGCTGAAAACCCTAAAGCAAAGGAAAGGAATTTCGTATTTGTCCTCGATGTAAAAAAGGCAAGTAAGCTACCAATTCCTGTTGCCAAGCCGGCTATTAAGGTTAAAGTGAATGCGATTAATACATTTTCTGTCATCCGCTATTCTTCCTTTCCAAACTAAATATATGTTCTTATAGTGTTCCCTATATTTAACATATGTTCCAATGTTTAAAAATATATGGAAAAACAAAAAGTTTCCCTTGGTAAACATTTTAATACAAGGGAAAATATTCGACAACTATAAAGAATTACTTTCGAAACTTTCACGTTTAAACGACTTTATAATAAAAAAAACCAGTCTCCGAAGAAACTGGTTAAGGCCACTTTTGCCGTATTTGATAATGAAGTTTATAAACCACCACTCTTACAAGTGGGTGTTTGCAGAAGCGTTCCTGCATGCCCTTCAAGTCTTTTAGACGAAGATTTGTCATTCCCGCTTCATCTCTTAAACTCCCGATTTATTATTTAGGTTAAAACTTTATTAACATTACGTACAATGTAGCTCTTGATTAAAGATTAAATGATTTTGATATAGATTTCAATGGCTATCTTTTAATCTTTTGATATTGCATGTATTTCTCTAATTTGTACAGTATCTTCCTATTTTTTCTTAAATGTATCAGGCATGACAGCGGCAATCACCTCTCCTTTAGCACAAAAGATATCGTCTGCAAACATCTCCGTCACTACCTTCCATTTTTTCGGATGGATCTCTTCTACTGTACCAACTGCTTTTAAAAGTGCCCCTTCTGGCGTAGGTTTCAGATAATCTATATGTAAAGAAGCTGTGACAAAACGTGGAGGTTCTGTCCCATCGCCAATTTCGTGGCCATTTTTCCGATGAAGGACAAGGGCCGCTGAACCCATGCTATGACAATCGATTAAAGACGCAATTAATCCACCGTAAATAAAACCAGGAATGCCTATTTGATCTTTCGTTGGTCTATAGTATGTAACAGTCTGATTCGTGTTGTTTAACCAACCAGTCCGAAAATGGTGACCATCTTTATGTAATCTACCACAACCATAACACCAAGCAATCTCGTCCCTGTAATAATCCTGAACAGCTTTTTCAATAAATTCTTTCATACTATCTCCCCCTTTAAATTTTATTATAATAAATATTGTTCCAAATATTAATAATTATATATAGATGTAAAGTCCTTCTGTCTATATGTTTTCTTTATCATACTTTCAAAGTTTGACAGACTTAAAATTTCGTATTATTATTTTTATAAGAAAATTTCATAAGAAGAAATAGGTTGACTTGAAAAAGTCATTAAAAGGGAAGTTCGGTGTAAATCCGACGCGGTCCCGCCACTGTGAATGGGAGTTCTCTATTATTTTCCACTGTCTTTATAGATGGGAAGGAAATAGAGAATGATGATCATGAGCCAGGAGACCTGCCTATTTTCTAACGCCATAACCCTACGTGGATTTAGGGAGGTGTGTCTGCTGGAAAGAATTTTTTGTTCTTTCGTGCGCAAATACATCTCCTCCATGGGATGTTTTTTTTATGGCAAAAAATCTCAAAGGAGGATATTCGTATGAATCAAAAAAAATTACTCGCTGCTTTCCTTTTCTCGATCTTACTTATTTTAGTTGGTTGTCAAAATGGGGCCAAAGATACAACAACTGAGAATTCCACCCCTGCAAGTCAAGGAAATGAGACCAAACAGGAAGAAGTTCAAGAAATTACAGCAACAATTGAAATATTTGACTTGGAAGACAAGAAGGTTGAATCAAAAACCGTTGAATTGAAAGACAAACAATCTTTAATGGAAGTATTAAAAGAGAATTTTGAAGTTGATGAAACCAATGGATTTATCAATGGTGTTGGTGAATTACGTGCCAATAGTGATGAAAAACAATATATTGCTATTAAAGTGAATGGCGAATTAGCTGCTGTCGGTGCCAATGATTTAATAATTGAAGATGGTGACGTAGTGTCTTTAAGCCTTGAAGTTTGGGAGTAATATTTAAGATGAATGCCAAACGAATTAGTTTATTAGCAATGTTGATCACCATCGCCGTTGTCGGACGAATTATCTTTACCTTCATCCCGAACGTACAACCGATGACAACCATTATTATTATCGCCTCTTTTCTTGTCAGTCCTATGGAGGCGATTGTCATTGCTGTATTAAGTACAATTCTATCAAATTTATACTTAGGGATGGGGCCATGGGCAATATGGCAAGTATTGATTTGGGCAATGATTGGACTTATAAGTGGTTTATTAGGTAGAGTCCATACTAAAATACCGCTACCCATTCTTGTTATGTATGCGGGATTTTGTGGTTTATTTTACGGATTTATTATGTCTATTGCGATGTCCTTTATTATGGAAATGGACTTTTGGGTCTATTATTTAGCTGGACTTCCTTTTGATATGAGCCATGCTATTGGAAATATGGTGTTTTTTGCTATTCTATATCCTGTACTTTTTAGACTTTTTAAAAGAAAAAAAGTTGGATTAGATCGATGGATGTAAATGTTCTTTACAATTTATTTTGTTAATTTTAAAGGGGCTTTTGGAAATAGCTCCTTTATTTTATTTGGTATTGTTTAAATATTTTAATAAATGTTAACGCATCCGAATCAACGTGATAAGAGAATACCCCTTTATTTGTATGTAAATACAATATACCTCCATCTTTACCTAAGGGTTTATAAGAGATATCAAAAACCGTTTTTAATGGGAATTCATGATATTTCGTCGTTATTTTATCATGATATAAGTACATGTTTCGTTCTTCTTTAATTATCTTCTGTTTAAAGTCCATAAAATCAAGTTCACGTTTTACTACCATATACTTTTGCACCGCTAAGACCTTACTCAACGATCCCGCCTCCATTTCATTACTGTTCTAGTGTAACAAGTGAAACATATAAATTCAAAAATAACAAATAAAACTTTTAACGATACTTATAAAATTTACATTTTAATCTATTAATCTTTCTAATTGACACTTATAATGTGTTTAAATGACTACTTACGAAAAAAAGTTGACCCACTTTGGGTCAACCTTCTCACTAGGGGGAACTATAATGAATGGTCACAAATGTTTCACCAAGGAACAAACTTAACATAGAACCTTGTTTTCTATTATTTACCTTCTAGTTCCCGTTTATACTTTTCAAATTCTTTTGTTGTACAACGAACCCAGTGTCTTGGGCGGATTTCTCTGAATTGTGGTTGTTCACTTGTGTCTAGCTGAGATGGGTCATACACTTGACGGATACGATTGCGTTCATAATTCGGGTCGGGAAGTGGAACTGCTGAAAGAAGTGATTTTGTATAAGGATGTATAGGGTTCTTATATAGTTCATCACTATCAGCAAGCTCAACCATATGGCCTAAGTGCATAACGCCAATACGATCACTAATATATTTAACCATAGAAAGGTCATGGGCAATAAATAAATAAGTTAGGCCCCGTTCCTTCTGCAATCTTTTTAGCAAGTTAACAACTTGCGCTTGGATCGATACGTCCAATGCAGAAATCGGCTCATCACAAATAATTAATTCTGGCTCTACAGCAAGAGCACGTGCAATCCCAATCCGTTGTCTTTGTCCACCACTAAATTCATGTGGAAAACGGCTGGCATGCTCCTTATTTAAACCAACAGCTTCTAGAAGTTCTTCCACTCTCTTTTTTCTTTCTTTTTCATTTTTCACTAAATGATGAACGTCAAGTCCTTCGGCAATAATATCCATGACTGTCATTCTCGGATTTAAAGAAGAAGACGGATCTTGAAATATCATTTGCATTTGTCGATTAAATTTTAATTGTTCTGATTTTGAAAGTTTTGCATGAACATTTTTTCCTTTAAATAAAACTTCCCCATCTGTTGCGTCGTACAACCGAATAATCGTTCTTCCAGCTGTTGATTTTCCACTACCTGATTCACCAACAAGCCCAAAGGTTTCACCTTTATAAATATCAAAACTAATATCGTCTACCGCTTTGACTACTTTTCCTCGGCCAGCTGGAAAATACTTTTTCAAATTTTTTACTTCTAGTATTTTTTCTTCCGTCTTCATTGCTTGTTCCCCCCTTGCTGCTTAGTTAAGAAACTATCAATTCTTTTCTTAATGGCATCTGGGAGTTCAACTTTCGGTGCATTTTCATGTAAGAGCCAAGTTGCTGCGTAATGTGTATCTGAAACTTTAAACATTGGAGGCTCATACATGGTATCTATTTCAAGAGCATATTTATTTCTCGGCGCAAAAGCATCCCCTTTAGGTGGATTTGTCAAATCAGGAGGTGTACCTGGAATCGTATATAACTCTTCAGACTCATTATCATCCAATGTAGGCATTGATCCTAGTAACCCCCATGTATATGGATGTTTTGGATTGTAGAAGATATCATCTACCGTTCCAACTTCAACAATTTTACCGGCATACATTACCGCGACCCGATCCGCCACATTTGCTACAACACCTAAATCGTGGGTAATAAATATAATTGAACATCCTGTATCTTTTTGCATTTCTTTCATTAATTCTAATATTTGGGCTTGTATTGTAACATCTAAAGCCGTGGTCGGTTCGTCAGCAATAATAATCTCTGGATTACAAGCAAGAGCAATTGCAATGACAACCCGTTGGCGCATACCACCTGAAAATTGGTGAGGATATTGTTTAACCCGCAATTCTGGTTTTGGTATACCAACTTTTCTAAGTAATTCAATGGCTTTTTCTTTTGCTTCTGCTTTACTTAAACCACGGTGTTTAATTAAGCCTTCGGCAATTTGATTTCCAACTTTCATTGTTGGGTTTAAAGATGACATCGGGTCTTGGAATACCATTGAAATTTCTTTACCACGAATTTTTTGCATTTCTTTTTCAGAAAATTTTAGGATATCCTTCCCTTTATAGAGAATTTCACCATTTTTAATTTGTGTATTTGATTTTGGGAGAAGACCCATTATCGCAGAAGTAGTAACAGATTTTCCTGATCCTGACTCTCCGACAATGGCCAACGTTTCTCCCTTATTTAAGTCGAAACTAACACCTCGAACAGCTTGTACTTCACCGCCGTAGGTGTTAAATGATATTTGTAAATCTTTCACTTCTAATAGTTTACTCATTTAATAACACCTACCTTCTATTTATGCATTTTAGGGTCAAATGCATCGCGCAAGCCGTCACCTAAAATGTTGAATGCAATCATAATAATCGATAATAATGCTGCAGGGAATACGAGCATATACGGATAAATTTGCATATTATCAAATCCGATATCGATTAGTGAACCAAGGGATGCTTTAGGTGGCGCAATCCCTAAACCAATAAAGCTTAAAAATGCTTCAAAGAAGACAGCACTTGGAATCGTGAACATCGTATTCACAATAATGATCCCGCTTATATTTGGAATTAAATGTTTCCGAATAATTTTCCCGTCGGATGTACCAAGTGTTTTCGCTGCTAAAACAAATTCTTGGCTTTTTAGTTTTAGAACTTCACCACGAACGATCCGAGCCATGCCTGTCCAACCGGTAATAACTAACGCAATAATGATTGACGTCATACCTGGTTTTAAAATTAACATCATTAATAAAATCACAACTAGACTTGGTATGCCTGATAAAATTTCAATGATCCGTTGCATGACATTATCAACTCGACCACCGTAATAACCAGATATACCACCATAGGCCACACCGATCACAAGGTCAAGAAGTGCCGCAACAAAGGCAATGATTAATGAAACACGAGTTCCTTCCCACAAGCGGGTCCACTGGTCCCGACCTAACTGGTCAGTTCCTAACCAATAGTACGTATCTTCTAAACCTTTTGCTTTATATATATGATAGGTTGCTTTTATTTCCGCGGAGTTTGGTGAACCGTCGCCATCAGAAATGACTTTAATATCAATATAGTCTTCTTCGTTATTAAATCGCATATATGCTTTTTGAGTTGCTTGTTCGACTGTTGCACCTGTCAATTCATCAGATAATGTTCCGTCAAAACCTAACCAAGATACTTTCTCTAATCCAGGGACACGAGGCGGCATTTTTGCATGATCTAAATTTTGATCATTCGAGCCATATTTATTCATAAATGGTCCAATAATACTCATGATAATGATTAAAATTAATACAACTAGACTAATCATCGCTGGGATGTTCTTAAATAAAGTCCGTCGAGCATTTTGACCAAATGTACGACTAGGTCGAGATATTTTTTCACTCGTATCTTCTTTTCTGACTAGAGGTTTAAAAAGTTCTTTTGGCAAATTATTTACATTTTTTTGATCCACTATTTGCCACCTCCAGTTACACGAATTCTCGGATCAATTAATCCGTAAAGGAGGTCGATGACTAACAAAATGAGGATAAATCCAAAAGCATAAATAAGCGTAGTCCCCATAATTGTCGGATAATCGTTTACGACTACCGATGTAACGAATTGTTCACCAATTCCTGGAATCGCAAAGATTTTTTCAATCACCATCGATCCTGTCATTAAATTAATCATCATTGGTCCCATAACGGTTACTAAAGGTATGAGTGCGTTCCGGAATCCATGTTTCCATACTCTTTCTAAATTACTTAACCCTTTTGCTTTAGCAGTAATGATATAATTTGACCCTTTCACTTCAATCATTTCTGTTCGGACAAACCTTGCTGCTGTGGCCATAGGACCAATCGCTAATGCAATAATTGGTAGAATCATATGTTTCGGTTCTCCCCATAAGGCAACAGGAAACCATCCTAATTCAACAGCAAATATATATTGTAGTAAACCTGCAAAAACGAAGGATGGGATTGACGTACCTAATACTGCAATTATCGTTGACGTGTAATCCCAAAATCCATTGTGGAAAATGGCTGCGATTAAACCGAGGATTATTCCAAAAAATGTACCCACCAAAACAGCATAAAGACCTAATTGCATAGATGGACCAAGTCTATCTATTAAAATATCAGATACAGGAGTATTATCAAAATTGTAGGAAATTCCTAAATCACCTTTCAGGAGGTTTCCAAGATATCGTACGTATTGAACTGGTACGGGGTCATTTAGCCCATAACTTTCTAAGACGAGTTGTTTTTGTTCTTCCGTTAATTTGTCTTCTGCCTTTAAAGGACTTCCCGGCAACATTTTCATAAGGAAAAATGTAACAGAAGCAATGATAAATAACGTAATTACCATATAGACAATTCTGCGTAAAATATATCGTGCCATTATGCCACCTCCTATAAAAATTAAATGGTTAGTAAAATAGCATCTTCAATTACAAGACTAAAGAGAGTATATGCCGTACTATCGGACATACACTCTCTTAATTTTTACCCTATAGTCTATAGTTAGTAGAAATCAATTTATTCAGCTACATATGCCCATTTCCATTCGTAAGTTGCACCGAATTTATTAATAACTTCTCCTTGAATTTTCGGTGAATGAAGTTGAGATCTTGCTCGTTGGTAAAGTGGAGCAATTCCGGATTCTTCTAATAGAATCTTTTCAGCTTCTAAGAATTTTTGATAACGTTGTTCTTGGTCAGTAGTAGTTTGTGTTTCACTAATTAATTGGTCATACTCTGCATTTGAGTAACCCATTTTGTTATTTCCACCGTCTGTCACAAACAAGCTTAAGAATGTAAATGGATCTAGATAGTCCGGACCCCATCCAGCAACTTGTAATTCATAATCTTGATCTGTGTCTAATTGAAGACGGTTTTTGAATGGTACTGGTTTAATATTTACTTTTAATCCAGGTAGATTTGTTTCTAATTGATGAGCAAGGTTTTCGTTGAATGTTTTTGTAGCACCTTCCGCGTCATCTGTAAGTAATTCTAGTTCAATAGAATCTACACCTAGTTCTTCTAAACCTTTATTCCATGCTTCAAGTGCTGTATCTTTGTCATATGCTGCAAAATCGCCATTTTCTTCACGGAAATCACCGCCACCAGGGACTGTCACGAAGTCTTTTGGAATTAATCCTGTTGCAGCAATTGAGCCGTTATTTAAAACATTCACTAGAGCTTCTCTATCAATTGCATTGTTGATAGCATTACGAATATTTTTGTTTGCTAATGGTGTTTGTTCACCTTTACGTTCTTGGTTCATTTTCAAATAGAATACGGAAGCTTGTGGTACAATACGGTAGTCATCATGAGAGATGTACTGGTCAACTAGGTCTGCAGAAAGATCTGCTCGATCAATGTCGCCTTCATTATAAAGATTCACGTTCGTTTGTGGATCTTTGGAAACAACAAAGTTGATTTCCTCTAATTGTACTGTATCTGCATCCCAATAATCTTCATTTTTTACTAATTTCCATTCATTTGCCTGTGTAATATTTTGATTATCATCTTTAATATCTAATTTAAATGGACCGTTGAATAAAAGTGTCGCTTCTGAAGTTGCAAAGTTTTCACCATGTTCTTCAACAAATTTTTGGTTAAGTGGCATAAATGTACCGAATGTTGTTAACGATTCAAAATATGGTGTTGGGTTAGCAAGTTGAACTTCTAGTGTGTAATCGTCAATCGCTTTTACACCTAATTCTTCTACAGGAAGTTCTCCTTTACTAATTTCATCTGCGTTTTTAATGACCCCAGCCATCATGTATGGACCATATTCCGATTTTGTTTCCGGCTTAACAGCACGTTGCCATGAATAAACAAAATCGTGAGCTGTAACAGGGTCACCGTTTGACCATTTTGCATCTTCGCGAAGTTTGAATGTCCAAGTTAAGCCATCTTCAGAAACTTCAGGCTCACCTTTTGCGATTCCTTCTTTAATTTCACCATCTTCGCCTAAGCGGTAAAGCCCTTCCATTGTCGCACCGACAAATTGGAAACCATATTCATCGGTTACTTTGGATGGATCCATAGATGGTATGTAATCACCGTTTATAAAATTTAATACTTGTTCTTCTGCTTTAGCAGCATCTTCACCTGAAGAGTTTTTCGTTGAACCCTCGTCCTTTCCGCCACCGCAAGCAGCTAGAACCATACTTACAACCAATACTGCAACTAGCAATATTGACCATTTTTTCGTTCGCATAAAATTTACCCCCCTAAAATAATATAAATTTTAATTTTCTGAAAATTATCCTTCATCAAACTTATTGAAAGAATGTATATTTAAGAGTATACATTAGAATATTATGTTTGTAAAGAAATAATCTAATAGAAAGTTATATTTATATAGTTCGAATTATAAGAATTTATTAAAAATTAACTTTATTTTCGCTTTAACACTTTATCTCGATCAAGTTTTACATTATTTAAGAATACATAATATTATTTTAACATAATTAAATGTAATTTTTTGTAAAATATAACTTTAGAAAATAATTTTTACTATTTGTTTCATAACATGTTATAATGTTTTGAAAGCAACTCTTTTTAGGTGAGCTCATATGAATTACAAAACTCATTTTTTACTTTTTATAGTAAATATTATAATTATCTTCACAATCGTACTTTTTTTAACCCCCGATCAGTTATTCGTTCAGTTTATTAATATACTTTTTTATTTTGCTCTCTTATATACTACAGTATTTTTATTTCATTTCGTGGCTAAAGGGGGGTTTTTTGACGGGCTTATCTTTGGTTTTCGAAGATTTAAAAACATCATGTTTCATAAAAATGATGTTTTAGAGGAGTGGAAAGAGAAGCCTCTACCTTCTGAAAATATTAACTTGCGATTATATGAAGTATTAAAAATTCAAACGGTTGCTTTAAATATTGTCCTTTTGCTATTGCTTGTAATCTATTATTCACTATAGAAGTATAGGAATTCGAAGAAGAAAAAAGAGCGAACGGTATTATAACTTTCTTCGCTCTTCATTTTTAAATATTGGCGTATATATTTTTAACCTTGACCGACAATAACCACCTTTCTAACTCCATCCACTTGTTGAAGTTTTTCAATAAATTTCGTCGTTGTCGTATTAAGCATGGACGTATCAATCGAATAAACAACATTAGCGATTCCTTGAAGAGGAATACTTTGATTGATCGTCAAAATATTCCCTTGATGATTGGCAACGAAATTTAGGACATTGGATAAAACACCAGGACGATGTTCCAATATTAACGATACGGTAATAATTTTTTGGCTGGTTGCTTCATTAAATGGAAAAATTTTATCTTTATACTTATAATAAGCACTTCTGCTTAAATCGACGCGTTGTACTGCTTCATTAATCGTCTTCACTTCACCAGTTTCTATGAGTCTTTTTGCTTCTATCGTTTTTTGAATTGCCTCTGGTAAAATATCATAGTGTATTAAGTAAATTTTTTCCCTATCTCCTACCATAATTTCACTCCCTTCTTGTTTTTCAGCAATCCTTCCTTATTGTTGCAAACAGTTGTTGTGACTACATTAAATATATAATTTTACTTTTTTTATAGCAAATTATTTCCTATAAAGAGTTGTACCATTAACACAAAAAGAGGCAAGTGGAAAAATCCACTTGCCTCTTTAGCTTAAATTCTTTTTATTATTTTTTAGCAACAGCTGCTTCTACTTCACTCATAGGAATACCAAGTGCTTTTGCCACACCTTCTCCATAAGCTGGATCTGCTTTATAGCAGTTAGAAATATGACGTAATTGCACTTCTTTTGTTGTTCCTTGCATATTACGAGCCGTATTTTCAAACAATCTCTGTTGTTCCTCTGCACTCATTAGACGGAATAGTTTTCCTGGTTGTTCATAGTAATTATCATCGTCTTCACGGAAATTGTGGTAATCAGCATTTCCAAATATATCTAACGCTGGTTCTTGATGCTCTTTACTATCTTGCCATTCATCATATGAGTTCGGACTGTAAGTCACATCATTACCTACAACAGGATTTAAAATTCTCATAGCCCCATCACGATGGTAAGGATTGAAGTTTTTCGCATTTTTCGGATAGTTTACTGGAATTTGCCAATAGTTTACACCTAATCGGTAACGTTGTGTATCTCCATACGAGAATAAGCGACCTTGTAACATTTTATCTGGAGAAAAACCAATTCCAGGTACGATGTTTGTAGGTGCAAACGCTGCTTGTTCTACTTCGGCATGATAGTTATCAGGATTTCGGTTTAATTCA
The DNA here is from genome assembly GCF_025660415.1 of Pallidibacillus thermolactis. Classification (NCBI taxonomy): domain Bacteria; kingdom Bacillati; phylum Bacillota; class Bacilli; order Caryophanales; family Bacillaceae; genus Pallidibacillus; species Pallidibacillus thermolactis. The sequence continues at coordinate 3,262 of NZ_JAOUSE010000030.1, read as the reverse complement.
ATTTCTCCAACTTCAATAAGTGGGAAGTCTTTTTTATACCACACTTTTGTTAAGTCGAATGGGTTGTATGGTAATTTACGAGCTTCTTCTTCTGTCATTACTTGTATATACATTTTCCATTTTGGATAATCACCACGTTCAATGGCCTCATATAAATCACGTTGGTGACTTTCGCGATCTTTCCCAATTAGCTCTGCAGCCTCTTGATCTGTTAAGTTTTTAATCCCTTGCTGTGTTTTGAAATGGAATTTGACCCAAACACGCTCATTTTTATCGTTGAACATTGAATACGTGTGGCTACCAAACATATGCATATGACGATAGCTTGCTGGGATACCACGGTCACTCATTACAATTGTTACTTGATGTAGTGCTTCTGGTAAACTTGTCCAGAAGTCCCAATTTGCTTGGGGATCTCTCATATTTGTCCGTGGATTACGTTTAACAACATGGTTTAAGTCTGGGAAACGTTTTGGATCTCTTATAAAGAATACAGGTGTGTTGTTACCTACTAAATCCCAGTTTCCCTCTTCTGTATAAAATTTTATAGCTGTACCACGAATATCACGTTCTGCATCTGCTGCACCACGTTCTCCTGCTACTGTTGAAAAACGAATAAATACGTCTGTTTTTTTACCAACTTCAGAGAAAAGGTTTGCTTTTGTATATTTCGTAATATCGTTCGTTACCGTGAATGTACCATATGCACCAGAACCTTTTGCATGCATACGACGTTCAGGAATAACTTCACGATCAAAGTGGGCCATTTTTTCTAGGAACCAATAGTCCTCCATTAATAATCCGCCACGAGGGCCAGCCGTTTTAGAATCATTATCATTAGGAACAGGATTACCAAACGCAGTAGTTAATCTTTTCTTTTCAGTCATTTACAGAGCACCTCCAAATATTCCTCATTCTTTATTGGCAATAAATTGCCTGTAAGCTTTTCTGTAATTATTACAATATCACACTTATTATTATTTAGCAATCATTATAACTTACTTTCTAGTTTTATACCAATATTACAGTCTCTGAAACCACTATTTTGTAAATAAAAGAGGTAATTTGAATATAAAACGGCTTGAGTTTCAAATATGATGTTTTTGATTCTCAATTAGGGAAAATTATCGAATTTAGTTGAGAAAACAGTTTCCTTACTCTTACTATTATGTCATAAATGGGTTAAAATGGCTAAAAATTTGTATTAATTTTTTGAAAACTCAGTATTTAAAGTTGCTATTTAAGATAGACAGCGAAATTTTTTGATCTGGATATTTTTTAAGGAGAATAACTTTTTGATTTGTTTCTATACTTTTTTTAAAAAAAGAACCCATTTATTAACGGATTCCTTTGTTTAGATCGTTAGTCGAATTTGATTTCCCGAAGGATCTTTCGTTACATAGTAGTTGGATTCTTTCAAAACATTATAGCCTAACGATTGTAATCGATGAATCATATCTTTTCTTTCAGTTTCATTCGGGTATACAATTTCGTACCAATTTAATCCAACACCATTTTCCGGAGTAGGGGGAACACCAATTCCCGTCCAAGTATTAATTGCAATGTGGTGATGATATTTTTCTGAAGACATGAAAATCGCTTGTGGATAATGGCTTACAACATCAAAACCGAGACCTTTTGTATAAAATTCTTTAGCTTCGTTTAAATTGGAAACATGAAGATGAATATGACCCATAATTGTCTCTGCTGGTAAACCCTCCCAAGGTGATTGACTTTCTTGAAGAATTCCTCTCGCATCAATGTGTTCGGTAGACATTACGACGAGGTCTTCTTTCCAAACCCATTTGCTTTCGGGGCGATCACTGTAAACTTCAATTCCATTTCCATCTGGGTCATCAAGATATAATGCTTCACTTACTAAATGGTCTCCTGCACCGAAAGGATAACCCGTTTGATCAAGATGTCTTAAAAAGACTGATAAACTCTTACGAGAGGGGAGAAGAAGGGCAAAGTGATATAATCCTGCAGTCCTTGACTTCGGTTGTGCATGTTCAATTTGTTTTAATGATACAAGCGTAGTCTTTCCATCAGCTGATAATTTTGCGGTTGTCTCTGTTTGAGCCAGAACTTTTAAACCAATTATATCTTTATAAAACTGAATAGAATTCAGTAAATTGCTTACTTTAATATTTACTTCATTAACATATATAGCTGGCGGTTGGTGAAATATACTCATTTTGTTAACTCCTTTATTTTATATATTTATTTTGAATTAGCGATATACGAAATAGTATTTTATCTTATGGTAATAACATACTATGGCTTTAAATGTCCTGTCAAATTCTATTTTTTTAAGGTAATATGAAATGCGCTGTAAAGTTTTCGTTAGTAAACCAATAACAGAGCCTTTCTTGCTCGTTTTTAGCCACGACAACCCTTCTCGGGTGTTCAATCTTACTCATTTTAGTCGCAATCGATCTCTCATAGACATTTTAGGCTGTTATGTTACCGAGATTCTCTCTAAAATCATCTCTTAATTTTTCCCACCAAAGACAATTTTCTAACATTCTCTCAGTATATTATCTTTAAATGTTCATAATATAGTAATCCCTCAATCTTCAAAACTTTCATATATTACGTAAAACTATCTCTTTGCTATGCTAGCTAAATTTTAATATGATTAAATTAGAGTCAAAACAATAGGAGGGGTATATATGAAGTTCGTGGTTTATTTGGCTGGACAGATTCATGATAGTTGGCGTGAGGAAGTAAAACAAAAGGCACAAGAACGAAATTTACCACTTACATTTGTTGGGCCACAAACCGACCATGACCGTTCAGATAATATTGGAAATGAAATTTTTGGGGAACAACCAGGGAAACTTTATAAGGACGATGCGGCATCGGACATTAATAACTTTAGAACACAAGTGCTAATGAACAAAGCAGATATTGTTATTGCCTTATTTGGTGAAAAATATAAACAATGGAACACAGCAATGGATGCAAGTACTGCCATTGCGTTAAACAAACCAACAATTATTATACGACCAGAATCTTTAATTCACCCATTAAAAGAGCTTTCTAACAAAGCAAATGTAACAGTGGAAACAATCGATCAAGCACTAGATGTAATTAGTTATATTTTTGAATAAACTATTCATGTCAGACAGAAATCGGGGCTGTCCAATAAGTCCCCAAAAAAAGAGCGAAATTGAGAAATCCTTGTGTTTCTCAATTCGCTCTTTTTACATTTTCCTGAAAACAGCTTGATATTACCTACAAATTTTAGGAGATTGTG